>JASHTU010000287.1 GCA_030040395.1 Acidobacteriaceae bacterium | reverse complement strand
GTGAACTCTTCCACCGGCCCAGTGTCCGCGGAGGCCTTTCCAGCGATGATGTCCGGCGGAGCGAATATATAATCTCTCACTGATGGATCGATCTTCTCGAACCATGGGCCGTAGTATGAGTGACCCGAGAAGGTCAGGTTCGCAATCACACCCGACCAATCGAAGCGCGTACCGCGGTAAAAGCCTTCGGAGGCACTGGGAAGATCGACCCTAACATGCAGCACGCCGTTGTCCAGTTGTGCCTCCGGTGCCTGCGGTATTTGGGCAATGACCATGCTTGCTATCGTACTCACTAGCAATGCCACCAAGCTTGCCCTCCAGGGGAGACCGCAACGATTCGTCCGGCAATCCGATAACTTCGCTTCCACTCGCTTCTGCAGCATACGCCTGCCTTTATAGATGTGTGACCCTTTGCTCCGCTCGATGTTTGATAGTGCCCTAAGATTCTGGCAACGCTGCAGAAGCTTAATGTTGCTGAAAAATTTTACTTCGCCGGAACAGATGGAAAAGGCGTCGCCGGGGGGAAGCTTTTCGCCAGATAGTCGATCAGCACTGTGATCTCGGCACCGCCCACATCGGCGCCGCGCGAGACCATATTGTTCACCGTCTGCGTCCAGTCATCCTTCGTTCCACGTTTGCTTTCAACGGTGTCCAAGCCACGGCACGACTGGCATGCCCGCTCCGCAATCTCACGTTCCGGCCCGGCAGGCATCCCCTGTGCATCCGCTCCCTGGGACTGTGTTGCTGGAGCGGGAGAAGGAGCCGCCTGCTGCGCCATAACCACGCTCACAGCCGCGCACGCTGCCACGCCTGTTGCCAAAATCCACTGCCGCATAGACCCAAATCCTTCTACCGATCTTCAATTTCCTTTTGGACGAGACCGGCTGCATCTGGACTCGACTTTGCTGCGGTCAAATAAGGACGCTTGAGCGTTACTCTTTTTTCGCGTCAGCAGCCGGCTCAGCGTCCGGCAGCGCCCATGCAATCACCGAATCGCCGTACGAGCGGTTATAGTAGCTTTCGCCCGTATCCACGATCACAACATACTGCTTTCTGTTCTTCGCCTTGTAAGTCATCGGCACTACGTATGCTCCGGTGTCCATCTTGATGTCCCACAGCACCTTGCCTGTTTTCGCCTCGAAGGCGCGGAAGTGCTCATCCATCGTGCCCGCGATGAAGATGACTCCGCCGGCCGTAGCGATGGCGCCGCCGTAGCTCAGCGTGCCGGTGCCGCTCACTCCTTTGGCCTCCAGCTCCGGTACAATGCCGAAAGGCTCGCGCCATGCCACGTCACCCGTGTTTACGTTGATGGCCATCAACTCGCCCCACAACCCCGGCTGGCACCGCCAAAACTTCTGCTGCTCCCAAAACCGCGCATACGCGCCCCACGGACTGGTCCGAATATACGGCGGATCAGGGTCGCGCGGATTCTTCACCATCTTGCCCACGTCCGCGAGGTTCGACACGTTCACAAACAGGAAGCCCAGCTGCGGGTCATAGGACATGCCATGCCAGTTCACCGCGCCCAGCGTCCCCGGGAACTGGATCGTCAGCCTTGGCCCAATTGCCACAAACGGGCCTCCGCCCACCATCGGCCCATGGGTTGCTGCCTCCTCCGGCGTCGCCCCTGCGGGCGCCGGATCGGAGTTCTCCACCATGTTCTTGCAATACGCCTCATGCTCCGGCGTTACAGTGGACACGCCATCCGTGGCCGGATCATAGTGTTGCAGACCCAGCGGCGCCGGCTTCACCGGCACTGGCTCCGTCGGCCAGCGCTTCTCGCCCGGAATGACGCTCGCCTGCACCGGTACTTCGTTCACGCCGTACACTGGCTTGCCATTGGTGCGGTCCAGGATAAACACCATGCCACTCTTAGACGTAAAGCCCAAAGCGGGAATCGTCTTCCCATCGTGCTTGACGTTGAAGAGGATCGGCGCCGACTCTAAATCGTAGTCTTCAAGGTCGTGGTGGACCGCCTGGAAATACCATGCCAGCTTGCCCGTGTCCGCGTGCACCGCCAGCAGCGTGTTGCCAAACAGATTCATACCCTCGCGGTCGCCACCGTAGAAGTCGTAGGTTGGACTGCCCGTCGGCAAATACACGAGTCCGCGCTCTGTATCCACACTCACAAAGCCCCAGACGTTCGTACCGGAGCGGTTCTTCCACGCGCCCGCCGGCCAAGTGTCGTTACCCTCTTCGCCCGGATACGGCACGGTGTGGAAGGTCCATACCAGGCGCCCGTCATGCGCATCCCACGCGCGTACATCGCCCGGCATGCCCTTCTCCGGCGATTCCTGCACTTCAGCGCCCGTAATGACCAGATTCTTGTAGATTGTCGGCGGCGAAGAAACGTTGTACCGCGACCGCGTCTTCGTGTCCTCGTTCATCAGCCCGGCCTTTAGGTCCACCGCGCCGTTGTCGCCGAAGCCCGCCGTCGGTTCGCCCGTCATCGCGTTCAGGCTCACCAGGCGCCCGTCTGTCGTGCCGAAGATAATGGCCGCCGGCCAGCCCTTCGCCTTGTCGCCCGGCCAGTAGCCCACGCCGCGCTCACTGGCGTTCATTTGGTCGCCCAGCGCATGCGACCAGATCTCCTTGCCTGTTCCAGGGTCCAGCGCCACTACCGTGTTGTACGGCGTGTTCAGATACATCACGCCGTCCACTACCAGCGGAGTCGCCTCGCTGTTGCGCATGCGCCCGTCCCCGTTCGGCTGTCCAGCGGCCGCAGGCGAATCGTCCTTCTTCATGTGATAGACCCAGGCCTGCTGTAGCTTGCCCACGTTGCGCACGTTGATCTGCGTTAGCGGCGAGAAGCGCGTGCTTGCGTAGTCATGCCCGAACATCGGCCAGTCGCCGCTCGGAGAAGAGCTTGCTGCCCTGGCCTTCGCCACAACAGGTTTTGCTGTTGCCGGTTTTGGATCGGTTCGCGCCGTCACTACGCCGGTCATTGCGGCCAGCGTGAACACAACTCCTGGAATTCGGGCGATCATCTCACTCTTTTCTTATAGGGCTAACTCTGCCGGGTTATCCAGAGGCAGGGCCTGGCTGGATCCAAGTTGAATGACAGCTGGCCCTCCTCCTATTCGCCGGCTTCGCCTTGTTTGCTGCCTTATCCTCTGCGTGGCGCAGCTGACGGATCATAGGCGCCCATAGACTTGGGGTTCTTGAGCACCTTGCGAATCTGCCGGCCCACAATCGCATCCTGGCCTGGAAACAGCAGAAGGGCAACGACCACAAGCGCATTCGGCTCTGGTGGAACTCCCTGCGAAGCCCGCGTGCTTCCCGTATGCGGATTGATTTCGACGGCCGGCGTTGCCGTGGCCAAACGGGCCTTAAGCTCCAGTGGCGATGCCCCTATCACGCCCGGGTCGAATTCAATCACGAGTTGTGGAAAATGGTTGGCAGTGGCCGGGACGATGACGCTCGTCTTTACGCTGGGAATGTCCTTCACCATGTCGGCGATGAGTGCTAGCCGTTTACGCGATTCTTTTTCCATGCCCTCATCGGTCTGGGAGAGAATCCAGTCCACCGCAGCCACCATGCCCACGATCTGCTCCTTGCCCACCTTCATGCCGCGGCCTACGCCTTCGTTGGGGTTGTTGTTGGCCTGGGCAAGATCGGTATACTTCTTCTTGCCTAGCAGCAGGCCGGCGCCCTGTGGCCCGCGAATATCTTTGCCGCCGGAAAAGCAGACAAGATCCCAGCCCATCTGGGTGTACTTCCACAGGTTTTCGATGGGCGGCATGTCCGCTGCGGCATCGAGGAAGCAAGGCACGCCGTGGTCGTGGGCCACCGCCAGCCAATCTTCCTGGCCGATTATTACCCGCTCGGCCGCGTTTTCGACTCTGGTCATTACTGTATTGGCGTTAAAGGTCGCTTTATATTCGTCCAGGGAATTTACGACCACGGTCTTCGCGCCACACATAAAGATCCCCTCGTCATATCCATTGGGAACCTGCACGATGACCTCGTTCTTGGGATACTGCGGGGAGCCGATCAAGCGTGGAATGTCCATAGGCCGGCAATTATTAGCTGCCTGGATGCAGGCCGCTGCCCCCAGCGTTATCGCCGAGGCTGCCCCGGCGCTGATGCAACAGCCCTCGCATTGCAGGCGGTTGGCAATGTACGCGCCGGCCTTTTCCTGCAACTCCTTCAGATGCACCCAGCGCTTGGCCGCCAGCGCCACTGCCGCCTGCACCGGCGCAGGCATGCACGCCGAGGTCAGATCCGTGTATGTGCCGGCTGCATTGAGGAATGTCTGTACCCCCAGCTTGTCGTAGTAGTCCACCGCCGCTGGCGTGGTGGTGTGGGCCGCCAGCGCCGACATGGGGGTGGCCGCCGCCGCCAGCGCCGCTTGCGAACGGAGAAAGCCTCTCCGTGTGACCTTACTGTTCCAACCAGATTCCGACATTGATAACCTTCCTTTTCTTAGAAGTGATATTTTACAGCCGCCTGCAACACGCGCTGATGGTTCGGGACCGCTGCTGTTACATTGCCGAAGCTGGATTTGGAGTTGACAACCGCAGCGGGTGCGCTGAACTCGGCTTGATTGAGAAAATTGAAGGCCTCCAGCCGCAATTCGATGTCGTTCCTCTCATGATGAAATTGGAGATCTCGCAAAAGGGCCAAATCCGTGTGGTCGAGTCTAGGTCCGGAAAAGAACCTGTGCATGGAATCACCATACACCCCGAGCGTTTCTTTGGAGAAAAGAGACGTATTGAAAAAGGGGTTGTGTTTTCCCGTCGAAGGATTGATGTCTCGCGGATTCCTGTTCCCATTGGCCCCCCTGCAAACAGGTTTCCAGGAGTTTATGTTCACAGCCGAGCTATGTCGAGTAGAGCGTCCGGAGGCAAGTAGGGCGCGGGTTTGGCGCGCCCTGCTGCT
>JASHTU010000286.1 GCA_030040395.1 Acidobacteriaceae bacterium | reverse complement strand
CGGCTGATTTCGAGGTTAAACGTGCGGATGAATCTCGCTTCGAAGCGCCGGCTATGCGCCCTTGCCTTTTAGCAGGTCCAGCGCCTTGTCGAGCGTTTCATCGGTCTTGCTCGTGGGGGTTTCGAACATATCTTCGCTGGGTTGCTCGACGGCCACGGTGGGCGCCACGGCGTTGTCCTGAATCTTGTTGCCGTCGGGGCTCTCGTATTTGGCTACCGTGAGCATCAGGGCCGCGCCATCGGGCAGATCGATGGTTTTCTGCACCGAGCCTTCGCCGAAGCTGCGCTCGCCCACCACATCGCCCCGCTTATCGTCTTCAATGGCGGCGGCGGCCAGTTCCGCGCCGCCGTAGGTGCCGCGGTTGATGAGCACGGCCACAGGCGCTGCGGTGACAAACTGGGAGGGATCGGCGTTGAACGTCTGGGTGGGAAACTTCTGGCCCACGAGCGTGGCCAGCGTGCCCTGCTTGATGAACAGGTTGGCCAGGCGCAGGCCCTGCTCCGGATCGGCCCCCGTGACGTCGCGCAGGTCGAGGAGAATTTTCTCGTTCTTACCGGCCGCCCGGATGCGGTCGCCGATCTCGGTCACGCGGGCCGCGGTCAGCACGTCGGGCTTGATGTAGAGAATCGTGGAGTTGTCGTACTCCTGGACCGGAAGCGGCGGAGGGCTGGGGACGGCGCGGGTGAGCGTGATCTTGTCGGGATCGGGCTTGAAGGCGCGCACCACGGAAAGCTCCACCGTGGTCCCCGGCTTGCCGTCCAGCATGAGGCGGATGACGGCGAGGGAGAGCTCGTGGGTCGATTGGTCGCCGATGGCCTCGATCACGTCGCCGTCGGTCAGGTGCGCCTGGTCAGCGGGCGAGTCGGGCATCACATTGACGACCGTAGCGTAGCCGAAGCGCTTGGAGACGGTGACGCCCACGCGGCCCACGCCGGTGGCGGGGCGCTCTTTGTAAATTTTGTATTCCGTGGGCGTCAGGTAGCTGGAATCGGCGTCGAGAGACTCCAGAAGCCCGTGCAGGGCGCCGTTGGTCACTTTGGCGACGCTGGGCGCAGTCACGTAGTCGGTTTGGATCTTCTTCAGGACCTCGGCGTAGACGCGCATCTCCTGGTAGGCGCCATCCTGCTCGCCATCGGCATGAACGCCGAACCAACCCATTTGGCCGAAGACGAACCCAAAGCCGAGCGCGGCAAAGATCGCCACGGAGAGGACAAACACGAAACGCCGAAAGAATCCAGACACACACACCGCCGGTTTCGCCGCACCGAGGGGAAGCGGCTATTGACCTATTAGACGCAATCATATCGCAAGTAGCGCCGACCGGAAAGGACCGCAGTGGACGCCCCCGGATCGGCCCTAAATTGGCCCCAAAATCGGCCCTGGATTTGCCCCGGATCGGCCCTGGATCGGTTTTGACGGATGGGTCAGTCCAGGTTTCCATTTCCGGGCGGGCGGCCCAGGCCTCAGGACGTCGGATCTGCCACAAAACATGGGCGCCCCGGCTCCCGATTTTGGGACCCGGGAAAGCACGATCTCAGGGGACGGGTGGCCCAGATCCCGGGAACTAAATTCATTCCACAAATCCAGGGCGCCCCAGGTCAGCACCAATTGAAGACGCATAAGCTATTGATTCTAAAATAGCCCAAATAGCCAGGACAGCCCAAATGACTGCATGATTAGCGCAAATTAGCACAAATTCTTCCCGGCGATTTGACCGCCATCATCCCTTGTACAGGCGGAACGGGTTGTTAACCAAGTTATTACTGAAGCATAGCCGGTAATTCGTCCGCATCGGAGCGGGTGGGCAGGATCGCGCATGAGAAATCCATCTGATGCTGCTAAGAACACGATCGCCGCCTCGTTTTTTGCAAGTCAGACCCCACTGGCTGAATGGCGCATCAATGAGGGACGGCCCCCTCTCGTAACACGCCATCAGGGGTGTTTCCGCTCGTATCTATTCCTGGAAGTCTTTGGTAGCCGTTTCCTTGAGCTGGCCGCGCGAGATTGGTCTTGCCACCGAGCAGCAGTTGTGCCATGGCAGCACGCGTTTCGTTCTGTAGCTCCGTCGCGTTCTGAAGTGAATCGACAACATGGACAGCCATGCCGACACTGTTGATTTTCTCCAATATCGCCATGTATTTATTCGCCTGAGCCATGGTCGATCGATAAATCACCATGAAGGTCGCGCCAATAAATTGCGTGATGATTCCAGATACAGCTGCCACCAGCGGCGTGGTCCAGATCTTTGGGGCGCCGAACGACAGTACAATGCCCGTCAAGACAAACGCAAATCCCACGATCATCACGAATACGGCGACCCAGAAAACGAGGTTCACCTGGACGAGATTGCGGTCGAAATAAGCCTCAAGTTTCACCTGCGCCAATTCCCAGGTGAACTTCATCTTCTCCGGATGCTCCGCCGCCTTCAACTGCGCTTGAGCTATCGTTCGCGCCGCCTCGCCTCTGACCTTTGCAAGCTGTCTCTGCACCATGAAGATCGCACCCGCAAATAATAAGAACAAGAACGTCGCGTATAGATACGGTGCGATTACCTGGAACGCGGACGGCGCCGTATGTACGGGGATGTGGACCATGCCGACTTCCGTCCAGTCCTCACTTGTCTTGGCGTCCGCTCCCAGATCGTAAACGGTTAAGTGGAAAACAAGGCCTGTAACGCTTTCATCGAGGGCCGTGACGGTGGCGGAAAAATCGCCCTTCCATTCCGTCTTTCGGACGGCATCTCTTACAAGCCACATAGCGGCAGAAGACGCATCCGACCTTGCGGGTCCATCGACCTCGTACCAAACGTCGATCTTCTTCTTGTCGAACAGATCGCGCTCTGTGGGGCCGAGACGGAATCGAAACTGAAGTGTCCGCTGCTGCCCAACCACAAGACGGATTGGGCAAGCCATGCAGGTGACATTTACAGGAATCTCTTCTCCCGACCAGTCGATAGAAGCAGAGGTGGTCATGTCTTGCCCGGCGGGATAGTTCCAGTGGCGCGACCATGCCATGTAGACCACGAACGCCAGCGCGATCAGAGCGGCAGTGACTACCACAGAACGAATGCGCATAAAAGACCCTCCGTGGAGGCAGGAGCCTAGACGCAAGCCTAATTCTGACACTGCCCAAGGCCTAGTCAGTGACTGCAGTCACGATGCGTCGGTCCACCGGCTCTAGCGGTCATCACGGCGATTCCTAGACTGCTTTGTCTTTGGATATTCCCTGCTATTAACGACTCGAACACAGATCGAGGTTGCGTTCATGCGCGGCTTCATGACCGCGCCCGAAGCGCAAACGAATCACGAGCGGTTCGACTTTATGGCTAGACGAGCTCACGAATATGTCATCCGAATTGCGTTCCATCGGCTCGTCAGCGGACGGCCAAAACAGGCGTACCAGACGCTCGATGAGACATGGCCGAGGTGGGATGGACAGCGGATCGAGGACCAGATCGAAGTGGCTCGAATAATGGCGGAGCCACTGAATTCTGAATACGTATCGCGACGATTACTGCTAACCAAGCTTTTCATTGACCCCGTTGCGAGCGTGTGGTCGGCCACTCGGAAGCTACCTCGCGGTAAACAGAACCCGGCGGGTGGCCCAGGCCTCGGGATGCCAGATCTGCCAGGACCGGCAATACCCCTATTCGTGCCCCTCCGCGCCTCTCGATGAATTCGGACCAAAACGCACCATGCTGAACGCTCGGCGGGTGGCCCCGGCCTCGGGATGCCGGATCTGCCACCGAAGATGGGTGCCCCGGGTCCCGATTTTGGGACCTGGGAAAGCACCATCTCAGGGCATAAATTTATGCGACGGGTGGTCCCGCGAACTAAATTCATTCCACAAATCCTGGGCACCCCGGGTCAGCACCAATTGAAAACGCATAAGTTATTGATTCTAAAATAGATCAAATAGCCAAGACAGCCCAAATGACTGCATGATTAGCGCAAATTAGCACAAATTCTTCCCAGCGATTTTGACCGCCAAAATCCCTTGTACAGGCGGAACGGGTTGTTAACCAAGTTATTACTTAAGCATGGCCGGTCATTGGCTAATTGCGCACGAAGTCGACGCACGCGCCTTCTAACTCAATGGCTTCGCGGAGGCTAAAAGCGATAGCGCACTGCAAACTGCATCAAACGGGGCGGCATCGCGCTGACTGCCTGGCCAAAACTTCCGCTGGAGATGTTCCCTTCTACGGATGCGGCTCCGAAGAATTGCGCGTGGTTGAAGACATTGAAGGCTTCCGCGCGGAACTCCAAAGCACGATTTTCTGTGACGAGGAAGCTGCGAGAAAGTGTCGCGTCGATGTCTTCTATTCCAGGGCCGGAGAAGAAGCGGCGACGCGCGTTGCCCATAGTGCCAAGGACGGGCAAGCTAAACTGCGTAGGATCGAAAACGAGATTCCCCTCACGCGGCTTCGTGGTGATATGTAGCGAAGCGCCAGTCCAGTCGGGTGTGTCCACGCCGTTGTTGTTGATGCCGTTGGGAATAGTGCCGAGGAGCGAAGTGTCGTTGTTGTTGAGCAGCGTGACGGGGAGGCCAGTGGTGAAGCGAGCAATGCCTGCAATAGCCCAGCCGTTTTCGGCCGCGTGGAGCGTGGCATTCTTCACCGGGATCGAAGGAAAGAGATAGTGGAACGATCCCACGAAGTTATGTCGCATGTCGAAGGAAGACAGCCCGCGGCTGAGCGACGGGTCGACCGGGTTCACGGGCTCGGGCAGGCCCGTTGATTGATCGATGGACTTCGAATAGGTGTAGCTGGCGAGCAACTCGAACCCGTGCGAGCGATGATTCAGAGTCGCCTCAAGCGCGTTGAAGCCGGAGTTGGCGATGGTGCGCTGTAGTTCCACGCTGCCGAAAGCCGGGCCGAACTCGGTGCGCGCGGCTTGCTCGTTAAATGGGCCACATGCTGGGCCGAGGCTCAGGCAGAACGCCGGGTTGGCGGGGTTGACCTCTTCGAGGACCAGAAGGTGGTGCGCCGATGCGCCGGCGTAGCTCAACGTGGCGAGCGTCGCGCCGAACTGGCGTTCAACGCTCATCATCCAGTGTTCCGCGTAGGGCGTGACGTCATTGGGATCGACTACAGGAATGCCCACGAGCGGCTCGAACTGGCTCCAATCGACCGCGGTGTTGGGATTGTTGCGGCTGGCGCCATAGGCGACTTTCTGCAGCGGGAAGCGCTGGCCTGCGTTGGCGCCGGTGGCGGCAACTGTGAATGGATTGGTGAAGAGCGGCGGCGAGGCGGAGGTGTACGTATAGCCATAGGGCGGATTGGCGCTCATGATGCCCGCCGAGAGGCCCTCGTAGGCCGTATAGAACATGCCGTAGCCGAGGCGGATGCTGGTCTGGCCTGCGTTGCCGGTGAGCTTGTGCAGCCATGGATCTAAAGGTGAAGGCGACCAGGCGACGCCGATGCGCGGAGCAAAGTCATTGCGGGCGGGCGCAAGAGACCGCGGAACACCGGGATCGCCGGGAAACACCAGGCCTTGCGGAGCGCCGGGAAAGGCCTGCGACTGCTCGCCTTTCACCAGCGTCTGCAGTTGGTTAAACTTCTCATCCCAGGGGCGAATCCGATCCCAGCGCACGCCGTAGTTGACGGTGAGCTGCTGCGTTGCCTTCCAGCTGTCCTGCACAAACGCCGCCATGCATAGATTGCGATTGTAGAAACTGCCGGCCTGGCCTTGTGTGTAGCTCGACGGGACACCCAGCAGGAAATCGGCGAAGTCTAGGCCAGTCTCGGAGCCGTTGAAGCCAAAGCTGCCGTTGAAGACCACATCCGGATGCGTGTTGATCTGGTTGGAGTGGATCTCACCGCCGAACTTGAGGCCGTGCGCGCCGAGGATGCGCGAGAAGGCATCGCTGACTTCGCTGATGTTCTCTGCCTGCACGAGCGCAGTCGTGTCCACGCCCATGGTGAAGTCGTTGAAGGCGAGGTTTGCGATGCCCTCGGTTGAAGGCTTCAGGGGGATGATTCCCGTGAATCCCTGCGAAGCAAGCGACGCGCCCACGCCGCCGCGCGGCTGACCGACGGCGTTGTCATTGCGCATGTAGCTCAAGTGGAATTCGTTGAGGGACGCGCTGCCAAAAGTGACGGTGTGGGCAAGGCTGGCGAGTTGGGCGCGGCCGTTGGAAGTCGCATCGAATCCGGGAACGCTGGCTCCGCCGGTTCCGGTGGGATAGGGATTATCGAGCGAGTAGTCGTCGAGGAAGTAGTACGCGGTCAGCCTTCCCTTGTTGTGGATCCAGTCAGCGCGCAGTGCGCCCTTGTCGTCCTGGAGGGTCTCAGCCTGGGCAGCGGTGGCAAAGAGAGCCGCACCTGCATTGGGCTGCGGAATGTACTGGAGCAAATTGAGGGCGGGCGTGGACCACGCGGAATGCGGAATCTGCGCATTGCGAAAGACCTGCGCGTATGGTTCGCCTGCAGCGACTCTCTGGCCAAGGCGTGCCGAGAGGAGCGACGCCCAGTAAGGCCCGCTGACGCTTCCGGTCAGGGGATTCTGGCTGAAGTCGCCGGAGCGCTCGGCAAGCGACGGCACTGCGATGTCGCCGGTGTCGATGCCCTCGGTGAGGCGCGTGCCCTGGTAGTCGCTGAAGAGCATCAGAGACTCGATGCGAAAGGCGGGACCTCCCAGCGTGGCGCCGAACTGATTCTGGCGGTAAGCGGCCCGGTCCTGGGAAAAGAAGTTGCGCGCATCGAGAGCCGTGTTGCGCATAAACTCAAAGGCGCTGCCGTGGATTTGGGCTGTACCCCCCTTGGTCACCACCAGGATCTGGCCACCGCTCGAATTCCCATACTCGGCGTCGAAGTTGGACGTGAGGACGCGGAAGCTGTCGATCGAGTCCAGGTTGGGCACGATCGAGGTACCCATGTTGACGTCCTCTTCCACGTCACCGCCGTTCACCCGAAAGCCGTTGGTCGTTTCGCGCTGGCCGCTGATGGAGAGATTTCCGGGGTTGGCATCGCCGCTTGGTGGTGTGGAAGCTACACCGGTCATGATCACGGCGCCGGGCTGCGCGGAGTTTTCAGGCACGATGCCTGGCTGCACTGCCATCAGGTCAGTAAAGTTGCGGCCGTTGAGCGGTACACTTTCAATCTTCCTGGTGTCGAGATTCTCGCCAAGCTGGGTGCTGGTAGTCTCGGCCGAGAGGGCATCGGCGGTCACTTCGACAGTTTGCGTCGTCGTCGCCACCTTGAGTTCGATATCTAACATCGCTACGGGCGCGGAGTGAGTGACAGTCGCCGAGCCGATATAAGGCATGAACCCCTCACCCTGAACTTCCACCTGGTAGCTGCCCGGCCCCGGAAGAATCAATTTAAAGTCCCCATTCGCACTCGCCGACACAGAAGGAGCCGGCGCAGTTTCAGCAAGCAAGACTGAAACCATTGCGCCTGGCAACACACTTCCCGTCGCATCGTGAACCGTGCCGCTGACGGCGAATTGAGGGCTCTGGCCGTACCCAGTAAGTAACTGAAAACAAAGAATGAAAAAGATGATTGCAAATCGAACTCTCACGACGGGTGCAGCTTCCTTTCGATTAACTTGCGGCCAAGAGCGCGGCTGATTGACCGAAGATCTTGAAGGTCAGCATAATATGCGACCAAATCGGTCGTGATTGCTCTCTTAAATATACGACAAAATAAGTCCTATATTTTGCCAGTGATGCGAATCACACCACACGATCGTTCTGAAATCAACGCTCCCACGCCAATGTCGGCATTCGGTAATCAATCCGCGATTGGCAGTGAAAAGCGCAGACAAGGATCTTCGGCAGCGTTGCTGGAATGTGGTCGGCTACTCGGAAGTTACTTCGCGGTAAACAGAATTGCCGCAGACGTTACAGCACAGAATTAATACAAAAATCTGGGCGGGATTTTCAGGGCGTACAGCCTATTGAACTTGGCGCGCGTTCGAGAAATGGGCGCCCCGATTTTGGGACCTGGGAAAGCTCGCGACCTCAAATCGAAACAATCAAGTGACCAACTCCCGCCCAAGCTGCCAACCCCTCCGCCCCTCACACCCAACCCCTCATTCCAGACGGAAGATTTTTCTTCCCAACCTTGCCGGTTATTTCCGCCAAATCGCTAGAATAGTCTTAGGTAGCAGAACGGCGTGATTCCCTCTTCGGAAACGAAGCGGCCCGGGAGTGGTGGCTAAGCATAATCGCCATCCCGGGCCGCCTGCTTTTTGCCCTTGCTTTGCGGCCCCTTCGCAGCCAGGCTCTGCCTGGGGCTGCACCGAAAGCGGTGCAAAACGCCTCAAAATGATCTGTAAGTTATTATTATTGAATATTTTAAGATCTAACCCCTTTATTATCAAGGAGTTAGACCCAGTACTAAATAGTGTAAGTGATTGCAAACAAACCACTTAACCACAAAAGAAGAGGGGGGTAGGGGGGAGGGGTAACTGAAAAGTAAATGGCCGCACCTCATGGACCGCCATGCCAACCGCCCCTGGAGCCTCAGCGCAGCGCCCCATATACCGACGGCCGGCCAATCAGCCGCTCGATTCTCTTTTGGATCGGAGGGTGGGTCGAAAACAGGTTGGCCAACGTCTGGCCGGAAAGCAGCGGCGCCACGATGAACAGGTGCGCCGAACTCGGCGAGGCCGGCAGCGGCACCCGCTGGCTCACCGCCGAAATCTTTTCAAGCGCGCTGGCCAGCGCGTAAGGATTGCCGGTCAAGTGCGCGCCCGAGGCGTCCGCCTCATATTCGCGCGTGCGCGAAACCCAAAGCTGGATCAGCATGGCTGCAAAGGGCGCCAGCAGCAGCATGATCACCGCGCCCAACCCGCCGCCCTCGCGGTCGCGTTCGCCGCCGCCCACGCCGCCGAACGCCCCAAACCAGAAACCCATCCGCGCCAGGATGGTAATCGCGCCGGCCAGCGTGGCCGCAATCGAGCTGGTCAAAATGTCGCGGTTGCGCACATGGCCCAGCTCATGCGCCAGCACCCCTTCCAGCTCGTCGTCGTTCAGCAGCCCCAGAATCCCGTGCGTCACCGCCACCGAGGCGTGCTGCGGGTTGCGCCCGGTGGCGAAGGCGTTCGGCGACTCGGTGGGAATCACATAGATCTTCGGCATGGGAATGCCGGCCCGGCCGGTCAGCCGCTCCACCACCTCATACGCGCGCGGCAACTCCTGGCGCGTCACCGGCCGTGCCCCATACATCGCCAGCGCAATCTTGTCAGAGTAGAAGTAGCTGAAGAAGTTCATCCCCGCCGCGATGACAAATGCGATCACCGCGCCTTTTTCGCCGCCGAAATATTCTCCGGCCAACACCAGCAGCAGGGTTAAAGCAGTAAGAAGAACCGTCGTCTTGAGGGCGTTCATGGTCGTGCTCCTTGCAGCCGGCGCGGAGCTGCCGGCCTGCGCGCCTCCCTTCCTTCGATGCGGAAGGGGAGCCGAAAGTCCCAAAGGTCTCCTGCCGGCCCAAAAGGCTTGCGATGGCCAGGACTCTCCTGCTGGAACCATACGCGCATGAGCGCCGGAAGGTTTCCGCCGGCGCGGAGCGAGGCAAGAGATAAGGCCTAGAAGCTAGGAGCTAGGAGCTAAAAGCCAGGAGCTGGAAGCTAGCGCTCACGAGCTGCGTTTCAACGCCCGCTTCAACACCGTTTCCAGCGCCGCCTTCACCTCAGCGTAGTCATTGGCCGTGATCGTGTCAGAGAGTTTCTCGCTCTCGAGCGCGAAAAGCTCTTCTTTGAGCGCGTTCAACAAGGCGTTATTCTTCGCCCCGACGGTTGCGGAAGGCGACGAACCCGGCCAGGGAGGCAGCGCCACCGCACCCGGCGCGCCCGCGGCGGGCATGCCGGCCACCGCCGGCTTGCGCAGCAGGAAGCCCGCGGCCGTGGCCAGCAGCAACGCCAGTCCGCCCAGAATCCACCACTTATACTTGCTCAGCGGATCGGGGGTATCGATGGGCGTGCCGATGCCGCCCCCCGGCGTGGCCGCGCTCCCCGGTTGGCCGTTGTCGCCCTGTGGGCTGGCGGGAGCCGTGTTCTGCGCCTCGCGCGGAATCGATCCCGTTCCGGCGACCGTGAACGCCAGCGCGCGGTCCGCAGCCACGTTCTTCAACAGAAATGTTTGTATGCCCGGGTCGGCTTGCACGGGGGTGAAATTTGCCCCCGAACCGGACGTGAGCGTCATGCTCTTGGGCAACAGCACGGCCACGTTGTCCGCCGGCAGCGACTCCTGCGTCTTGAATGCGAACTGGCCGCTATACGGCACGGTGTAGCTGATTTGGAAGAGGGTGTCCTTATCGCCATCGTCCGGCTGGATAGGAAAATCGAACGAATAGTGGCCTTTGGGGCCGTCGGGATCGAGCTTCACTGAGGTGGGCAGACCGTTGGGCCGCTGCGCGCCCGTGTCGGTAATCGCGGCTCCCGCGGGCAACTGGATTTCGAACGAGCGGTGGCTCCATTGCGTCACCGGCGGAGAACTGGTGTTATGCACAAAGTACCGCTCGTCGACTCGCAGTTGACCGTTATCGGTCTCGGCTTCCATGACGTCTGCCTCGATGCGCACCCCAGACACCTTGGCGGCCACGTCATACACAGGAATGTCACCCGGCGCCGGGCCCTGCGGCGCGGCGATAAAATAGCCGGCGCCTTGGTGCGTCACCCGGATCAGGTAGGGGCCCGGCCCCGGCTCGTTCATGGAATAATGCCCGCGCGCATCCGTGGTGGCGTGAGCCACCTCGCCCATGCCCGCCTGAACGTCCAGCATTGCCACCGTATCGCCCACCGCGGGCTTGCCGGTAGTCTTATCGGTTACCGTGCCGGAAACTTGTGCGGCTTGCGCCATGGCGGCGCAGTAAAGTAACCCACCTGCCAATATACTTGCAAACCTGCGGTATGACTTCTTCATTTCGTGCCTGATTCCTTCAATCCTTTCGTCCTCTTCACGGCCTCAAGCGCCCGGGAATCAAAAAAGCCCCCGATCCAGAGTCTTCTTTCACGCCTGCTGCAGATGGTCGATTTCGGCCAGTAATTGCGCGGTCTCGGCCTCCAGTAGGGCCCGCTGAGCGTGGAAATCGTCTTCAGGATACTTGCCGGCGCGGAATTCGAAATTCAGGTCGCGCAGATTTTCGTACAGCTGTTCCTTGCGCTCCAGCAAAAAGTCCAGCCGGGTTTTCTCGCGGTGGCTGGCAAAGCCGTTTTCCGGCCAGAAGGTGTAGACCACCAGCGCCAGCAGTAAAAAGAGCCCCGCAACCAGACCTTGGCTCTCGCCCATGACTCAAATCCCTCCTTCCGCGCCAGTCTCCCGGCGAATTCTTTCCAGGCGCTCGCGCTCGGCCGGATTCAACCGGGCCGGATCGGCAGCCTCCGCGGCTGCGGCAGCGCCCACCGAAAAGCCCGACCACCGCCGAATCAAGAGAATCGTTCCCAAAAGGGCTGCGGCAAAGACCGCAAACGGGGCAATCCACGCCACCAGGTCGAAACCGTGCGCAGGAGGCGCGGCCAGAACCGTAGCCCCGTATTTCGCGACAAAGTCGTTGTAAATCTGCTGGTCGCCCGTATTGGCGCCGATATCCGCGCTCAGATCGGCCATCTCCTGTCCGCGGTCAGGGCAACCGACGTGATCGCATTCGCCCAACAGTTGCGCACAGCCACACATGCACATCAGTCGGTGGTCCAGGTAGTTCAGCCCTGAAGACGGGCTTCCCGCGCCCATGCTCAAGTACACCGCCACCGCCAACAAGACGGCCTGCGCGACCTTCCCCCAAAATCCGAGCAAACGCCAACGTCCGGGCAAAGTTTTGGCTTCAACAGGAGCCCCCATCAGTCGCCCCCTCTCAGCACCGGCTCCGCAGACACTGCGCGCGCCGCCGGGACCCGCAACGCCGCCGTGGCCGGGCTCAAACTTGGAGCCAACGCCACAAACGTGCCCAGCACGATGATCACCAGCCCGAACCAGATCCAACCCACCAGGGGATTGAGAAACGCCTTGATAATCGGCTGGCCGGTGTCGGGATTCGTGCCCTCATAGACCACATAGAGATCCCAGGTGGGAATGGAGTGAATCGCCACCATGGTCTGGGGTTGATCGCTGGCCAGATACACGCGCTTCTCGGGTGTCATCTGGAACTCTCTCTTCCCGCCCTCGTACACCTTCAGCAGCGCATACTCCGAGTTGAAATTGGGGTTTGAGTCCTGCGTGAAGCCCGTGCACTCGAGCGTATAGGGGCCGATGTTCAGCTTATCGTGCAGGCCCATCTCCTTTTCGGCGCTGCGGTTGAATGCCGACCCAGTCAGCCCCACCACCACCACCACCACGCCGATGTGCACCAGGTAGCCGCCATAGCGGCGGGTGTTGCGCCGCGTCAGCAGCCATAAGGACGCAACGAGATTCCGCCGCGTCTGCCGCGAAATCACGACGGCGCCGCGCAGGAACTCCGACACCACTGCGGTCAACACCCCCGCGGCCACCGCAAAGGCCACTAGTGCGTAAAAATGGCCGGAAGAAAATGTCCCGTCTTGCCACGGGGTCACGCCCACGGCCAGGCAAACAATCACCGTCGTCCACAGCGCAATCACCGGCAGAACAAAATTACGCCGGATGCTTTTGAACGACGTGGCCCGCCACGGCAACAGCGGACCCACGCCGGTCAAAAACAACAAAAACAGCCCGATCGGCACGGCTACCTGGTTATACCAGGGCGCGCCCACCGTCACCTACGTTCCCTGCACATATTCTGAAATGATGGGGAACAGCGTTCCCCAGAGAATCACAAAGCAGGCGGTCAGCAACACCAGGTTATTGAAAAGGAAACTCGACTCGCGGCTGACCAGCGACTCCAAATGGTGCTCGGTCTTCAAGTGCCCGTGCTGCAAGACGTAAGTAAAAATGCACACTGCCAGCACAATGCCCATGAAGACGACGAACCACGTTCCAATCGACGATTGCGCAAAGGCGTGCACGGAGCTGACCAGCCCGGCGCGGGTCAGCAGCGTCCCCAGCATGGTGAGCAGGAAAGTGGAAAAAATCAGCCACACATTCCAGCTCTTCATCATGCCCTTGCGCTCCTGCATCATCACCGAGTGCAAAAACGCCGTGCCCGTAAGCCACGGCATGAAGCTTGCGTTCTCCACCGGGTCCCAGCCCCAGTAACCGCCCCAGCCCAGCACCGCGTAGGCCCAATGCATCCCCAAAAAGATGCCGCAAGTCAAAAACAGCCAGGTCACCATCGTCCAGCTGCGTGTCAACTTGATCCACCTCTCGCCCGGATAGCGCATCATCAGCGCTCCCAAGGCGAAGGCGAACGGCACCGAAAAGCCCACGTAGCCCAAATAAAGCATGGGCGGGTGAATCACCATCTCCGGATACTGGAGCAGGGGATTCAGGCCGTTGCCGTCCGCCGGAAGCGGGCCGCTGAACAGCGAGAATGGCGGCGCGGCAAAATTCAACACCAGCAGAAAGAAGACCTGAATCCCGGCCAGAATCGTCCCTGCGTAGGCGTAGAGCTTGACGTCGGTCTTGTGCCGCAGCCGCAGCACGAATCCGTACATGCCCAGCAGCCATGCCCACAAGAGCAGCGAACCCTCCTGGCCGCTCCACAGCGCCGCGAACTTGTACGGCCCAGGCAGGGCGCGGTTCGAGTGCTCCAGAATGTAGGTGATGGAGAAATCGTTGGTGAACACCGACCAAATGAGCGCAAACGCCGCCGTGGAAACCGCGATGAATCCCGCGATCCCGGCCCGTCGCGCCGTATCCGCCAGCCGCTCGGGGGAAATACGCGCCGGCTGTCCGGTAGCGATGAGCCGCAGCGCCAACGCTCCCGCCAACAGATTGTAGGCCGCGAACGCCAGAGCAATAAGAAGGGCAAAACTGCCAAGAGCTGCCATGATGACTCCACGATGATTCTCGCACGCGGGCAGGAGCCACCACAGAATGGCGCCCCAACAGAAGTTATTCTCTATCTATAGTAGACCCGTCGGTGTGATTTAGATCACTCGATCAACAGCCGCACACTGCTCCCCGCGTCGCCGGAGGCTGCTCCACATCCCCTGTTTTTTGTTTAGCTTAGGCGAGCATCAGGCTGGCCGTCTCCAGCATATCCTCAGGCGTTACGGGCTTGGGCAAAAAGTAGACAAGTTCGCCCTGGTAAGCACGCGGATCGTCGCCGGCCTCGCCGAGCACCAGCACCGGCGACGACGGCCTGCGGTTGTGCAGCTCGGAAACAAATTCAGGGCCGCCCATCCCCGGCATGCGGTGGCCGGAGACCACCACCCCCAAATTCACCATAGCGGGATGTTCCTCGACGAGGCAGAGAGCCTCGGCGGCGTCGGCGACACGCCGCACGTCGGAGAACCTTTTTTCCAGGATCGATTTCCGCACAGATGCCTGGAGAGGGTCGTCGTCGACCAGCAGGATGGTTGTCATCTGATCCCAAATAGTTAGTGCGGAAA
>JASHTU010000285.1 GCA_030040395.1 Acidobacteriaceae bacterium | reverse complement strand
CTCCTTCACCGCCGTCGAGCTTGCCGTCTCGCCCGCCGCCAGACCGCCCATCCCATCGCAGACCACGAAAATGCGCGCCGCAAGATCGTAGCCGAAGCTGTCTTCGTTGTTGGTGCGCACGCAGCCGACGTCCGATTCGGCCACAATGTCGAACTTCAGCGCGGTTTCGCTTTCCATGGCGAAGATCTTCCTCAATTGGCCCGGCGGCCGGCGTGGGGTGGCTGGGGCGGCCAGTCCCGAATGAAGGGTTTCGATTAGACTGCCAGAACCCGGCGAACCTGTAAAGATGGACCCTTGACCGGGTTCTCCGCAAAGGATAGCTCTCAAGTCCCCGAGCGGCCGTCCACGTCCCGCATTGCGCCCCATCCGCCCCCATCATTCATTCGTTCGCGCTGGCGGAAACTGCAGCGGCCTTCTCCAGAAATTTCGTCAAAACCTCACGGCCGCTACCCGCCACATACTCTCCCGGCTTCGCGCCGCTCCTGCCCCAGGCAACCAGAAACACCAGCGGAATCCAGCCCCGCGCGTCCTGGCTCATTTCCTGCCCGAACGCGTACAGCGCCCGCGAAAGCTTGAGGGGGAGCCGCACACCCGAAACTTCGTTCGCGGTCGGGTCCCGGCACAACTCCGGCGGCGAAGTGACCAGGTATTCCCGGCAGCTCAACGGTCGCATGGGGTGGATGCTGCAGCTCTCGTCTTCGAGAAACGGGCAAGCCACCCCGGCGTGAAAATAGTCGATCGCCAGTTGCGTTGTCTGTTCTTCGTCCAGCGCCCATTCGCTGGCCAGAATTTTGTCGAGCACGCCGGCGTCGCGCAGCGCCGAAAGCGCGCGATGGAAGCGTTGCTCCAATTCAGCGCGCCGCGCCTCGGGCAAGCTCCGCATCCAAGCCGCGAGCGCTTCGGCTTCAAACAGGCTCACCGGCGCCATCTGCCGGCAACAAGCTCCGCATCCGGCGCGGCAGGAAATGCTCTTGCCCGCGCGCCTGGCCTCTTCGCCCACTTTGTCCACCACGACGTTTTCCAGGTTCTGAAGAATCGGTAGGAGCTGGGTCAGCGTGGTTCGTCCCACCGGCAATTGCGCGCTGGCCCGGAGAGAGATTTCCCCCACCGGAAGCGAAAATTGAACCGTTTCCATCGCCGGAGCTGCGCCGTTTTGAGCATCCGGCATGGCTCGTACCCCTCCCTGCGGAAAACTTGAGTGCCACCCGATTGTACCCTCGGTGACCATCGAAACCGTTACTGAAAGGCCATCCTGCGGAAGTTGTTGGCTCACCGGCCCGAAACATGTTACCGTGTTGGTGCTGGCCACAGCGATTCCAAGCAGAATCTGAGAACAGGATCAGCTCCGGCGCGGAGCGTTCTGCTTACTCTTCTCTGCGCCCAGCAATCTTTACCGCACCCGGCTGCCGGCAAACACTGTGGAAACGCTCGAAAAACGGAAGATCGGCAAGTACGAAATTACAGGCATCCTGGGCCGCGGCGGCATGGGCGTAGTCTACCGCGCTGAAGACAAGCGCATCGGCCGCAAAGTCGCCATCAAAACTCTGACCGAGGGCTTTTCCGGCCAACCGGAGATGCTGGAGCGCTTCTACCGCGAGGCCCAGGCCGGCATCCTGCAGCACCCCAACATCGTCATCGTCTACGATCTCGGCGACGAAGACGGCGTGCCCTTCATCGTCATGGAGTTTGTCGAGGGCGAGCCTCTCGACAAGATCATCGCCTCCGGCCGGCAACTCTCCCTCATCGAAAAACTCAGCATCATCGAGCAGGTGTGCGCGGCTCTGGGCTATGCTCACCAGCGCGGCGTCGTTCATCGCGACATCAAACCCGCCAACGTCATCGTCCAGCCCGGCGGCCACGCCAAAATCGTCGACTTCGGCATCGCCCGCGTGCAGAGCTCCAGCCACGAAACCGGCCTGACGCGCACCGGCAACGTGATCGGCACCATTCACTACATCGCTCCCGAGCGCCTCAAGGGCCGGCCCTTCGACGGCCGCTCCGACATCTTTTCAACCGGCGTGATGCTTTACCTCCTGCTCACCGGCCAGTTGCCCTTCACCGGCGAAGACATGACCGTGCTGCAAAAGCTCGTGAACGAGCCCCATCCGCCCCTCCACACCTTCCTCGCCAAATATCCGCCCGCCCTCGATGGCATCGTCGACCGCGCGCTGGCCAAGGATCCTGACCAACGCTACGCCACCGCGGAAGAATTCGCGGCCGATCTGCATGCGCTCGGTGAGGAGCTGAAAAAGGGTCAGGTTGCGGAGCTTTTCAACGACGCCGAGCGCCTTACCGCGGAACAGCAGTTCGGCCGGGCGCGCGAGGTTCTTCTCCAGCTTGTCCGCATCGACCCGCAGCATACCGGAGCCCGGCAGTTGCTGGGCATTGTGCAGCAGAACCTGGCTCTGCTGCAGCGCGCCGAGCAAATCCGCCATCTTGTCGCCGAGGCCGAGCAGGCCGCGGCTTCCGATCGCTATACGGAAGCGCTGGGCTCGCTCGACCAGGCCATTCAGCTTGATCCCAACAACCAGGAGCTGCATTCCAGGCTGGCGGCGATCAAGGAGAAGAAGCAGCGCTACGACGAGCTCACCACCCTGGTGACGCAGGCCGATTCCTTGCGCGAACGGGGCGACTGGACCGGCGCGTTGAAATTGGCGGAAAAAGCGCTCCAGCTCGGCCAGCAGGACACCAAGGTCCGCGCCCTCTACGCCGAGATTTCGCGCCAGGCCAAACTGGCCGCCCAGCAGAATCAGATTCGCGATCTGATGGGCAAAGCCCGCATCGAAGTCTCCTCGCGCCGGTTTACCGCCGCCATCGAGATCTTGCGCGAGGTGAGCAAGCTTGATCCCTCCCTCCCGGAGATGGAGAACCTCCTCCAGACCGCGGTCAGTGGCCAGGAGCAGGAGCGCCGCCGCAAGCTCATCGAGCAAATTCAAGCGGAAATTGAGCGCTGCCTCGCCGCCGAAGAATACGATCGCGCCACCGAACTTATCGATCGCGCCACTGAACAGTTACCGTCCGAATCGGCCCTGCTGCAACTTAAGACCCGCGTCGCTCTCCTCACCCGGCAGTTTCGCGTTCGCCAGATGGTCGACGCCGCCGCGGCCAAGGCTCAGGCCGCGTTTCAGCAGTCGCCTGGAGAGGCTCTGCTCATCGTGCAGAAGGCGCTGCAGGAACTGCCCGGCGAGGAACGCCTTCTTGCCCTCGAGGACTCTCTGCGCCAGCGCCTCAAGGCCCGCGAAAAAGAAGAAGTCCGCGGCCGCTATCTCCGCGACGCCCAGGACGCCATCAACGCCAGCCGCTTCGACAAAGCCGTCGAAATCCTCGAGTCCTATCAGCTTGAATTCGCCGACTCGGCCGGCGTCGGCGAACTGTTGGACTTCGCCCGCAACGAGCTGGCTCAGCAAAGACTGCGCGAGCGCTGCGCCCAATGCATCGCCGAAGCCCGCTCGCTGATAGAGCAGAATCGTTTCGATCAAGCCGTTCAGCTTCTCGGCCCCGCCTGTGCTGAAACCGCCGATCCGGTGCTCGCCCGGCTGCTCGAAGAAGCCCGCGCCAAGCAGGAAGAGGCGGAACGCAAGACCGTTGCCCTCATGGCCAGAATCGGCCGGCTCAGAGAACGCGGACAGCTCGACGAGGCCATTGAAATTCTCGAGGGCCTTCCCGCTTCCTCCGTCGCCGGCACGCCCCAAAAGGCGCTGCTCGAAGAAATCCGTTCCGAGCAGGCGCGGCTTCGCGCCGAGCAGTCGCGCAAGCAGGCCGTCGCCTCCGCCCTTGCCGCCGCCGCCAAAACCGCAGAACAGGGCGCATTCCAGCCCGCGCTCGACGCGCTCGAAAGCGTGCGGCGCGCCTGGGGCGAATCTCCCGAGCTCGCCCGCGCCATTTCCGAAATCGAAACCCGCCGCGGGCGGGCGGCCAATGAGGCGGTCGGCAAGGCCGTCGAAAACGCGCGCGCCGCGCTTTTGGCCAACGACACCCCGCGCGCCCTCGAGGAACTCCGCAAGGGAGCCGAGCAGTTCGAATTTGCCGGGCCCGCGCAGCAGGCCGACTGGAGCCGCCTCAATGCCGAGGCCTCGAAAGCTCCCACGCGCAGAGCCACCGGCCACGTCCCCGTGGTCGGCGCTGAAACCGGGATCGTCGAGGAAGCGCCCCAGCGCAAGCTTCTGGTTCCCATCGTCGCCGGCGCCGTGTTAGTCGCGGTCATCCTGGCCGTCGGCGTCTGGTTCCACTTCCAGGGCGCAAAACCGGCCCCGCAACCGAACAACGTCGTTCACGGCCCCACACCTCAGCCTCCGCCTTTGCCCGTCACTCCCGCCGGCACTTTGCTCCTCAAGGGCAACACCGACAACGTGGAGGTCTTCGTCGATGGCGTGCTCAAGGGATTCACCCTTGCGGATGGAACCTTGAAGCTTCC
>JASHTU010000284.1 GCA_030040395.1 Acidobacteriaceae bacterium | reverse complement strand
GCGTCACCAGCAACGCCGAAATCCGCATCTGGGCCCTCGAAGCCGTCGCCAACGGCATGGTCCCCTGGTGCTGCAAATTTTCCGGAACCCTCTACGACGAGCGCTGGCTCTCCGAGGTCGAAGACATCTTTCTCTGGACCGACAAACACCGCAGTTACCTCGCCGAACGCCAGCCCGTCGCCCGCGTCGCCATCGTTTACTCGCAGCAAACCGCGTGGGACTTCGGCGCCGAAGCCCATGCCAAAGTCGAGGACTACGCTCTTGGCTGGTGCCAGGCTCTCATCGAGTCGCGCATTCAATTCGAGATGATCCACGACCGGCTTCTCGACCCCGCCCATATCTCCCGCTACAAAACTCTCATCCTGCCCAACATTGCCGTCCTCAGCGACGCCCAATGCGACCAGCTCCGCGCCTTCGTCGCCACTGGCGGCGGCCTCATCGCCACCCACCAGACCAGCCTCTACGACCCCTCCGGCGCATTGCGCAAAAACCTCGCCCTCGCCGATCTCTTCGGCGTTGACTGGACCGGCAAATCCGAAGGTCCGATGCAGAACTCCTACATCCGCCTCGAGCACGACGCTCTGCCTCACAGTCCCTTCTTCGCCGGCCTTGAAGACGCGCCGCGCGTCATCAATGGCGTCAGCCGCCTCGACGTCACGCCGCGCGCGCCCTTCGCCGAAACGCCCTTCACCCTCATTCCCAGCTATCCCGATCTGCCCATGGAGGAGGTTTATCCGCGCCTTCCCCGCACCAACATCTCCTGCCTCTATCTTCGCCAGTCCACAGGGCGCGTCGCCTACTTCCCCTTCGACATCGACCGCACCTTCTGGGAGGTCCTTTCACCCGACCACCTCAAGATGATGCGCAACACCCTTCTCTGGGCCACGAACGAACCGGTCGCCGTCGAGGTCGAAGGTCCCGGCCTCCTTGACGTCAACCTCTGGCGCAATCCCTCCTCCGTGACCGTCTCTCTCGTCAATCTCACCAACGCCATGACCATGAAAGGCCCCTATCGCGGCTTTTCCCCCGTCGGCGCGCAAACCGTCCGCTTGCGTCTGCCGGAGGTTGCTCAGGCCCGCGAAGCTCATCTTCTCGTCGCCGGTCAGACCGTCCCCATTGACCGCTCCGGCTCAACCGTCGCTGTCGTCGTGCCTTCCATCCTTGATCACGAGGTAGTGGCCATCGACATCTGATGGCCACGCTCGCTCTGATTCGCCTCGCCAGCCGAGTGCGGATTTAGCGCCGCACCTGCAGGGTTAGCGTGGTCGTCTCAGTCACCCCTCCGCCGGTTCCCGTAATCGTAATCGGATACGTCCCAGTCGGAGCGTTCCGGGCCACCGTCAAATTGAAATCCGTGGTTCCCGAACCTGGAGCCGGCAGCGAGCTCGGGCTGAAGCTCGCCGTCACGCCCGTAGGCACGCCGGTCGCGGAGAAGCTGATCACCGCGTCAAAGCCGCCGGAGACGGCTGTCGTCACCACCGCATAACCGCTCTGGCCCCTCAGCAAGTATCCGGAGCTGGGCGAAACCGAAATCGTGAACGTGCCGCTGCCCGCGGTGGTCACTGTGAGCGAAACGGAGGTGGTTTCGGTCGTCGTGCCTGCGGTCCCCTTCACAGTAACGCCATACGTTCCGGCCGCCACCGTCGAAGCCACCGTGATGCTCATCGTCGAGCTTCCCGTTCCCGTAATCGACCCGGGGCTGAAGCCGATCGTCACCCCTGCCGGCTGGCCAGACGCCGACAGCGTCACCGCCGAATCGAACCCTCCGCTCACAGTGCTCGTGATGGTCACGCTTCCCGAATTCCCCTGTACCACGGAGACGGAGCCTGGCGAGGCCGAAAGACTGAAGCCCGGCGTCGAAGTCGAGGATCCCGCTAGGGCCGCGATGAGGGCCGCTCCGTTCGGGCTGCCCCAGCCTGTCGCCAGATCGTAGCCCACCGTCGCTGAGTACCCGTTGCTCCCGCTCGTCACATCGTGAAAATCCGTGTCGTAGCTCGACCCATTCCCAATCGAGTAAAGCGCGGGATTGATGAACCCCATCACCTTGTTTCCGTTGGCCACCGACTGCTGATTCACCAGCGCCAGGTAACCCGCCCACATCGGCGTGGCAAAGCTCGTTCCGCCGTACTCGTTCGCCGTGCACGTGGTTTGGTCGGCGCAAACGTAAAACGTAAAGTTGGCGTTGGCTGACACGTCCGGCCCGTTGCGATAGCTCTTCGAACAACTCGAGCATTCGCTCGCCGTCACCGTCTGCCACGAGGGCAGCGCATAATCGTCGGGTGATATGCCGCCTCCTCCATCGGCCCATGCGCTCTCTGAAGCCCACGGTCCGGCGGCGGTGCTCGTCTCCAAGTCTGTCCCGCCCACCGAAGTCACGTACACATCATCGGCCGGAAAGATTTCCGAATGCGAGCTCCACTTGCCGCTGTCGCCCGCCGCCTGAAACAGATTTTGACCCTGCAAAGCGAACTCCTCAAAGTAAGGATTGTCCGTATTCGGGTCCGCCGGGCTCCACGTCCACGACGAGCTCAATTGCGCGTTGAGCGGGTTGGCCGTCGCCATGGCGTTGAAGATCGCCGCGTCCGTCGAGCCCACATACATCACCAGGCTCGACAGCCCCGGCGCCAT
>JASHTU010000283.1 GCA_030040395.1 Acidobacteriaceae bacterium | reverse complement strand
CTTCGCCTTCAATCCCTCGCCCGGCAACATTCGCGACGGACTCATCACGGACGCCATCAAGTCAGCCGGCGCAGCGCGCAAAGGCGGCGTTTCGCCGGTGAGCGCGGTGCTGGATTATCCGGAATATGCCGCCACGCCGGGGCTCACGCTGCAGTGCACGCCCGGCAACGACGTGGAGAGCGTGACGGCGCAGGTAGGAGCGGGCGCGACCGTAGTGCTGTTCACCACCGGCCTGGGCACGCCCACCGGCAATCCCGTGGCGCCGGTGGTGAAAATCTCCACCAACACCGCGCTTGCCGAGCGTATGAGCGACATCATCGACTTCGACGCCGGGCCAATTGTGAGCGGAGCAAAGTCGATTGCCGAGTGCGGCGAAGAACTGCTGGAGTTCTCGCTCGCCGTGGCCAGCGGCCACCGGCGGACGAAGGCCGAGATGCGTGGCCAGGTGGACTTCATTCCCTGGAAGCGCGGGGTCTCGCTGTAAGGGCCGACAGGGCGGCGGCGGCCAGAGATTAGAAATCAGGGATCAACGACCAAGGATCAGGGATCAGAAATTGGAGACCTGGAACGGGAGACAAGGACTCGAGATCTCAATCCATTAAACTTGATGGTTGAGGTTCTTTGTGCATCGGGTTGTCATCGCCGTGGTCCTTGTTGCGCTGCTGTGGGTGCCGGGGAAAGCTTTAGCTCAGGAATCGCCTTCAAGTTCATCTTCGAGTTCTTCTGCAAACCCTTCTTCCGGCTCAACTTCAAGCCCCGCAACGCAGCCTGCCGCGCCGGCTTCCAACACTGGGGAGGCTGCGCCCACCTCAACCCAGGTGGTGGCGGCGGAGTCCGCAATCGCGCGTTCGGACTGGAAGACGGCTCAGGCCAAACTCGACTCGTGGCTGGCGGACCACCCTTCGGACGCGCGGGCGCTGTTCGATGCCGGCTTTGTGGCCGATGCTCAGAACCGGCTCGACGACGCCGAATCGCTTTACCGGCGCGCCATCGCCGCCGACCCCAAATCCTTTGAGGCGCACGTCTCGCTCGGCCTTCTTCTGGCGCGGGACGGGAAGCTTGAGCAAGCCCGGCCGGAACTGGCCGAGGCCACCGGGCTTGATCCCGGCGAGGCCGGACCCGGAGCCAAGGCGCACGCTTGGCGGGCGCTGGCGCAAATTGACCGGAACACGAATCCGGCGCAGGCCTCGAACGACCTATTGGAAGCCCTTAAGTTATCGCCACAAACCACAGATGACATGTTACTTGCAGCCGAGCTGGCGGAGAAAAGCGGACAGGCGGACGAGGCCGAGGCCGAGTACCGCCGGGTGCTCGCAGCCAACCCAAAATCGGAGCCGGCCAATTCCGGACTGGCGCATCTGCTGATCGAGCAGAAGCAGTATTCCGAGGCGGAAACTTTGCTTCGCGGGGCGCTCCAGGGACTGCCGGACGATCCCGGCTTGACCGCGCAACTGGCGCTGGTGCTGGCGGCGCAGGACAAGGCTGAAGCGCTGCCGCTCCTGGAGAAGTTGCACAACGCGCACCCCCAGGACCCGGCGATTTTACGGATGCTGGCCCAGGTGCGGGCCGACGCCGGCGATTTTGCCGGATCGGACCAGATCTACACGCAACTTCTCGCCGCTGCTCCAAACGACGCTGATCTCCTGGTCGCGCACGGCCAGGACCTGGTTCGCCAGATGAAATTTGCCGACGCTTACACGGTCTTCGACAAAGCGTCGCAAATCGCGCCGCGCGACGCCGCCACGTGGAGCGGGTTGGCCTTTACCGCGTCGCGCACCGGCCGGCCCGAGGTGACGCTGCACGCCCTTACCATGCGTTCGCAACTGGAGCCGGAAAATGCGTCCACCTACTTCCTTTGGGCGACCGCCTACGATTCGCTGCACCGGAACAAGGAGGCCGCGGCCTACTACCATCATTTTCTGGACGCGGCCGCCGGGAAGTTTCCCAACCAGGAGTGGCAGGCCCGGCAAAGGCTGCAACTGCTCGAAAAGTAGGTCGCGCGCGGCCGGAACGGGCAAGTGGACGCAAGGGCCGGCGACTAAAAAAACAAAGGACCGAGGATGCGGGTCGGCGCGTCTTCCGGCCCCGGAAGAAGGCCGCTTCGGCGCGTCAATACAGCCTTCACCGCGGATTCGCGCATCATACCCCTTGCGGTTTTTATCCAAACGCGCCTAAAATACCAGACACACGTTGAGGTAGGGCCGCATCAGTGGGAGGTTTCTCATGCGGACTGGCGTTCGGCTTGCCGCGCTCCTGGCACTGAGCTTGATGGTCGTCCCGGTGTGTGCCTTTTCCTCCGACAACAAAATCCCCGACGAAGACCGGCTCGACGCTCTGGAAGCCAAGGCCAATCTGGCCCAGCCGCGCGAACAGTGTTTCCTTTACGCCGAACTGGTGCAGCAGATGACGGAGTTGAGCGCGCGGCAATATGCGGCGGGAAACGTGGCCAAGGCCGACGGTCTGCTGAAGAAGATCCAGCAGTTTTCGGAGAAGATTCACCTTTCGCTGGCGTCCAATGACAAGCGGCTGAAGCACGCCCAGATCCTGCTCAGCAACACGGCCTTCCGGCTGAAGGAGATGCTCCACGCCAGCGATTTCCAGGACCGGCCGCTGGTGGAGAAGACGCTGGCGCAGGTGAACCAAGCCCAGAATGAAGCCATGATGCAGGTCTTCAGCAAATAGCCGCGAACTCCCCGCCAGTGATAAAAGGCTGTGAACGCCCGTCGCGCAATCGCGGGCATGGCCCGGGCGGAATCGGGCGTCGGAACCGCGGAATAAGTCCTGACCTGCCCGGTTCGCCGCCGAGGCGCTTCAATGCTGCGAAAGCGCCGGAGTCATCAACCATGCGTACTTTCAGTGGTCTTGCTGTATTCCTCCTCTGCTTTTCGATGGCCGCGCCCGCGCGCGGACAAAAAAACCAGCCGGAACCGTTGACCTCGGCGCAACAGGAAGCGATCGCGGAGGCCGGCATCGACGCCGACGCGCGCATCGGCCTATACACGAAATATCTCAGCGAACACGCCGACACCATCAAGGACCTGACCAAGCGCGCCCACTCGGCGGCGCGCAGCTCCCGGATCGACAGCGCGCTGGGGAACTTCTCCGCCCTGATCGACGATCTGGCCTCGAATCTGGACGAGTATGGCGGCCGCATGGCCGACATGCGCAAAAGCCTCAAGGCGCTGGACGAGGCGATTCCCCGCTGGCAGGCGATTTTGCACGACCTGCCTGCCGAGTCCGGCTTTGACTTTGCGCGCACCGACGCCCTTGACGCGAGCAACGATCTTGCCGCCCAGGTCAAGCAGCTCATGGCCTCCCAGGACGCCTACTTTAAGGAGCACAAGGACCTGAAGGGCCAGCAATGGGCCGAGCCGAAGTAGACTCGGATGCCGGCTGAAGGCGAAGATTCCGCAGGTTTCCCCTCGAAAAAATGAACCCCGGGTTGGATCTGGCGCGGATCGCCTTTTTCCTGCCTCCTTGTGCGCCGTCGCGCTTGAACGGCTATTCTTTCTCCGGGAAGGTTTGGCCATGTTGAAGGGAATCTCAAAGTACATTGGGCCGGATTTGCTGGCCACGCTCCACCGGATGGGGCATGGAGACGAAATTGTTCTTGCCGATGCGCATTTTCCGGGGCACTCGCTCGGGCCCCAGGTTCTGCGCGCCGACGGGGTCGGGGTGGCGCAACTGCTTAACGGCATTTTGCCCCTGTTCGAGCTGGATTATTATGCGCCGCCCCTGGCCATGATGCAGGTGGGCGCCGGCGACCACCTCGACCCCACCGTGGAACAGGATTACATGCAAGTAGTTCGCCGGTACGCGCCGGCTGCGTCGGCGCCCGAGCGCATGGAGCGGCAGGCCTTCTACGCCCGCGCCAGGGGCGCCTTTGCTATTGTCATCACCGGCGAAACGCGCAAATACGGCAACCTGATTCTCAAAAAAGGCGTAACCCCGGCTGCGGATTGACAGGGCGCGAAGCTATGCTGCTGAACCCCGAAGGGCCTGTGCTCTATCGGCTCTACCAGCCCGAAGACTTCTCCGCCCTCTACGCCATCGAGGAGGCATGCTTCGAGCACCCCCTCCGCTTCGGCCGTGGCTACATGCACCGCCTCGTCCGCGGTCCCGGCACGGCAACCTGGATCGCCGAGCAGGACGGCCAATTGGCCGGCTTTGCCATCGTCGACTGGGCGCGCGAAGCCCGCCAAACCGGCGCCTACATTCAGACCCTCGAAGTGGCTCCAAACCGGCGCCATCAGGGCGTGGGCGGCGAATTGTTGCGCCGCCTCGAAACCTCCGCCCGCACCGCCGGCGTACACATCGTCTGGCTGCACGTGGACGCGGAAAATACCCCCGCCATCCGTCTCTATCAGGCGCACGGCTATCGCCGCGAAGGCCAAGAAAACCACTATTATGCAAGGAGCAGGCCTGCGCTCATTTATGCAAAATCGCTCGAAACCCCCGACCCCCGACCCCTAACCCCAGACCCCTGATCACTGACCCCTGATCACTGTCTTTCCGTCAGCCTCGGCCGCGTTTCCGTCCCCTGCAGCGCTTTTGAAACCGCCTCAACCTCGCGAAACACCCGCAACAGATTTCCGCCCAGAATCTTCCGGCAATCCTCAGCCGAGTAGCCCCTCTCCATCAGCGCCGCCGTAATCTTAGGCAAATCGGCGGGCGAGTCCATCCCCTCCGGCAACTGCCCGTTCACGCCGTCGAAGTCCGATCCCAGCCCCACATGGTCCACCCCGGCCACCTTGGCGATGTGGTCAATGTGGTCGATCAGCAGCTTGAGCGGCGGCCGCGGAATGCGGTCGGCGGCGGCTTTTTGAATCTTCGTGATCTCCGCGTAGCTCGCCTCGCGCCCCTCCGCTTTGGCCTTGTCCTTCAGTTCCTCGATCTCCCGGTCCACCTCCGGCTGCATCGCTTTCTGCGC
>JASHTU010000282.1 GCA_030040395.1 Acidobacteriaceae bacterium | reverse complement strand
GGGAATGGTCAGGTGCATCGTGAAGTGGCCAGCCGCGGCGTAGTTCCTGATGAGCACTTGCGCGCCGCTGACCATCGATTCATTCACCGGATAGCGGACCAGACCAGCGGGATCGCGGAAGTCGAGATTGAAGCCGGTGTGCATAATGGGGTCTGGCGGCTTGTAGCGGCCGAAGTACGGGGCATAGTCGTCGCGGCAGCCGTGAAGTGGCGGATTGTGCAAGCCGATGGCAGGAACCTGAAGAACAACTGTTGTGCACTGGCTGGTATTGCCGATATCCAGGCAGCGGAATTCGACGGCAGTACGGCTGTCGTTCAATCTTGTTTCGCAATGGCCGAGACTGTCGATACGGAGGTGGCCATTGACGGCAGGGATGGCGTGGGTTGATGAGAGACTAAGGAGTGTTGCCGAGTAGCCGAGTTGAAGTGCAACAGGTGTGTCTTTGAACCGCATGTAGGAATTGCCGCGCACGTGGAGAATTTCGTAAACAGGCCGTGGTTCTAATGTGGCCTGAGCATCGTTGGACACTTCGAAGTCGCCCGGATCGCTCGCCGTGCTGATGATCTGTTCCCGCGTCGTTTCGGCTGAATTGAGGCGCGTGACAGCGCGATCAATTTTGAGGATAGAGCCGTCGGGAATGCCGGTGAACTGGAGCGGGATGTACAGGGTGGCATCCTCTTCGATCTCACGGCGCCTGACGGGGGCGAAGGTTGCCGGACTTGCAGCAGCAGGGGCTGGCGTTGCGGATTGAAAATGACCGAGCGCGGGATTGAAGCGGACCGCAATCGAGTTAGTCGAGGCAGACGCCGGGGAGATGGCTTCTTGCCATGCGAATACGGCATTCCATGGCACGAGTTCAGTGATCAGGCAGACGACGACGGCGGCAGCGAGAACGAACCGGGAGACACGCGTGGCACGGCGGAAATACTGCAGGACCAGAATGGCCAGACCTGCGATAAAGTAGATTACGAAACGCCATGTCAGCGGAATCCAGGTGAGGCCGGTATTGGAAGTTGGCCCCAAGGGGTTGCCGCTCATGGGCAAGATGAGAGCTTCAGTGCCTAACATGTCGGCCACAAAGATGACGAATGCAGCTCCGAGAGCTTCGGAAGTGCTTCGGGTGATCGAGACGAGCGCGAAGATGGGCAGGGCAAAGCCGATGAGGAAATAAACGTTTTGCGAAAGAGCTGCGAAGAAGGATGGCGAAAAGGGGAATCCGTTGGCCAGGCCGCCAATGATGCCGGCGAGCAGCATGGGCAATTGCACAGCGAGTAGCAAAAAAAGCAACTTGGCAGCGAGCAGATCGCGGCGGCGGATGGGCCGGACGAGCCAGTCCTGGCGGATGCCGACGACGGAGTCCTCATGGACGAGCGTGGCGATGAGGACGGCGACGCCGAAGTACATCATGGATTCGAGGAGGAGCAGAAGAGAGGAGAAGACTGGCTGCTCTTGGAACACGCCGAGTTTCAGATGGACGGCCACGATGGCGAATTGCATGATGGCCGCGGCGAGGCCAAAGGGCCATAGCAGCTTGAGGTCTTTTTTGAAAATGTGCCAAATCATCGAAAGCTCCTGTTCACGCTGCGCTTCTGACCGCGCGGGCGAGCGATGTGAAGATGGTGCGCAAGGGCAGGGATTGGGTCTCAATGCTGCGAATGCCGTGAAAGCGAGCGTTCAACTGCTCGTGAGAAAGCCGTCCGGAAAAACACGAGTCGATGAATTCGAGAGTGTTGCCGGCGGCGGAAAGCTGAAACCAGTCGGGCGGCGGTTCCTGGGGCGCGCGCGCCGGGTGGTCAAACACAATGCGCACGGCGCGGAATCTCTCCTGGAGGTGGTCCATGGGCTCGTCGAACAGCAGCTTGCCTTCTTCAAGGAAGGCGACATGGGTGGCGACGCCCTCGATTTCGCCGAGCTCGTGCGTGGAGATCAGGATCGTGGTTTCGCCGGCATGGCCGAGGACCCCGTCCATGAACTCGTCACGGACGAGGGGATCGAGGCCGCTGAAGGGTTCGTCGAGGATGAGCACGGTCGGGCGAAAAGGCAGCGCGCAGGCGAGGGCCATCTTCATGCGCATGCCGTGGGAGAGTTCCCCGAGGCGGCGCGTGGCGGGCAAGCGCAACTGAGCGCGCAGCGAAGACTCGAGCTGGCGGTCCCAGCGCTCGTAGAAGGGCCGGAGATAAGCGAAATACTCGTCCACGGTAAGCCGCTCGGGCATCTGCTGGTTTTCAGAGACGTAGCCGATGCGGTTGAGCTCACGGGGCGAGATTTTGCGCGAGTCGATGCCGAGGACGGTTGCGCTGCCGCTGGTGGGCTCGAGAATGTTCATGAGGATTTTCAGGGTGGTGGTTTTGCCGGCGCCATTCGCGCCGATCAGAGCGTAGGCGCTGCCCTCGGGCACAGAGAAGCTGATGCCACGGACGGCGTCGTGTACGCGAAAGCGTTTGCAAAGATTTTCTGTGCGGATCATCGCGCTACGACCTCCCGCGGGTTTTCGAGCTTTTTCCACTGATCCTCGACGGCGTCGAGAAGGCCCTGAAGGTCAAGCTCCACGCGCATGGCCTCGACGACGAGCTGTTCCACCTGTTCCTGGAGAAGCCGCTTTTTGTCCCCGCGACGGGGCTCGGGGCGTTTGGCCACCACGGTGCCGACGCCTTGGTGGACTTCGAGCCAGCGCTCCTGGATGAGGTGCTGGATGGCTTTATGCGCGGTGTTGGGGTGAATTTTCAGGGCGGAGGCCAGCGCGCGCACCGAGGGGAAGGTTTGACCGGGCTGGAACTCGCCGCTGAGAAAGGCCTTTTTGGCGGCGAAGACCACCTGATCGACGATGGGTTCGCCGGGTTTGAGTTGGAAACGGAGTGCCGTCACACGGATGCTGTGACGCATCGAACGGAAGACGTCAAGGGGAAAGTTGGGCGCGCGTGCAGCTCATGGCAGGGCCGAATTCCATGGTGCGGGGATCAAGTAGCGCCGCGAGCATGCGGGGTACTTGAATGCTGATCTCTTGCCGCGCATACCCAGCTTATTTGAGATCGATCGGGTAGGAGGCGCGCTGCAACGCGCCGTCGAAGTTGCCGGAGTGAAGGTCGACCCGGTGGGGACCCGGCGATCATCTCAGCTCCACACCAGAGCACGTCTCCTTCAAATGTAGCCCTTGCCAATTCAATCCAAGGTGGCAGGCCCGGTTACGCAACTTCACTCCTGTCCGCCGAGCTGTGCTCACGGAGTGTCAGTTCAATCCGGCGCTACTGAGGCAGGCTGAAAGCGTAGAGACTGTCACCCGCTCCAATCAGAATCCACTGTTTGCCGTCCAGCATATAGGTGATCTCACCATTGGACTCATTCTCACCCACTTCCTGATGCCAAAGAATCTGCCCTTTGCCGGCGCTAAAAATGATGAGATTCTTTTGGTCATCGCCAGTAATCAGCAGGTCGCTCGCGGTGGTCAACAAGCTCGGCCCCAGGGTGCTCGGCGCGCCGTTCATGCTGGGATACACGTGCCGCCACACCGCCTTGCCGGTAAGCGGATCGATCGCCATCAACACGCGTCGCGAATGTCCCACACCTGCGCCCGTCCCTCCGTATCCCGAAGGATGCGCGCTGTCGTCGACAAGGTAGTAGATCGCCTTGCCTTCCACGGCGTTCACATAGAACAGCCCAGTCCTCGGATTGTAGGCGGGAGCTTGCCAGTTGGTTGCATTCACAATATTGATCGATCCCCCAACTGTAGGATCCTTGTCGGGAATCGGAATCGGCTCTCCGCTCGGCGACAATCCGGAGTAGTAGTCCAGGGGCACGTACGGCTTCATCACCACGTATTTGCCGGTGACGCGATCCAGAGTCACAAAGAACCCGTTGCGCGCCGCCTGCGAAACCAGCTTGCGCGCCCTTCCGTTCACAACCCGGTCGAAAAGGATAGGCTCCGTGGTGTCGTCGAAGTCGTGCGTGTCGTGCGGAGAGAGCTGAAAGTACCACTTCATTTTCCCGGTGTCCGCGTCCAACGCAACAATCGCTTCCGTCCACAGATTGGCGCCTGGCCGTCCCTGCCCGGCAAACACCGGGTTCGTATTGCCCGTGCCCCAGTAGATGAGATTAAGCTTGGGATCGTAGCTTCCCGGCATCCACGTCATGCCGCCGCCGTGCTCCGACGTCGCCGCATCGGGCCACGTCTTCAGCGCCGGGTCTCCCTTGCGCGGTGTCGACCACCATGTCCACTGCAACGCGCCCGTGACCGGGTCAAACGAGTCCAAAAAGCCGGGCATGTCCATGGCGTCGCCGCCCACGCCCACAATCACGTGGTCTTTGATGATCAACGGCGCGGAGGTGGAGAAATACTGCTCCCGCTCGTCCGCGTAGTGCTTCTTCCAGAGTTCCTGGCCGGTGTTCGCGTCCAGCGCAATCAGCCAGTTGTCGGGTGTCTGGAAGAACAATGTGCTTTTCCAAATTCCCACGCCGCGTTGGCCCACCAGGTGGCCGCCATGATCCACCCAGTCGAAGTGCCAGATCTCTTTTCCGGTGCGTGCATCGATGGCCCATACATGGTCGGGAATGGTGAAGTAAAGAACTCCGTCCACCAGCAGCGGCGTCGACTTGATGTCCGGCGTCGAAGCGCCGCGCTGCGCGCCAACGCTGGTGATCTTGTACTGCCATTGCAGAACCAGGTGGCTCACGTTCGTGGCCGTGATCTGCGTAAGCGGGCTGTAACGCTGTCCGTCGTAGTCGCCGTTAAACGTTGTCCAGCTATCGATCGGCGGCTTCCCAATCGCGTTTGGGTCGAGCGAGACGTTCGTCGCCGCCGCCACTGGCAGGACAACTGCAAAACTCGCAATCGCGGCGCTCAAGGCAAAGGTTGATTTCATTTCAAGCTCTCCAGGTACGCCGTCACGTTATGCAGGTCCCGATTTTTCAGCGTCATCAGCATCGCCTCGTGTCCCGCCAGCGGGTCGTGCAGTTGCAACTTGAGGCCGGGCTCGCGGTCGATTACGTGGGTCTGTCCGGCGCTGTCCATCAGGGTGATGCGAAAGTCGCTGATTTGGGTGACGCGACCGGAGATCATTCCGCCGTCGGCCAGCTTTACCGTGGCGGTCGTAGCTGTGGCGTCGTCATCGGGTTGCAAAGGCCACACCCAGCCGCGCTGCAGTTGATCCGGGGTGCGGTACTTACCGGCAATGTGGTCGAAGTCCGCCTCCCTGTGACATGTCATACAGTGAGCGGCGACGTAGGCCTTGCCGTCAGCCGCATCGCCCACCAGAATGTTCTTAACCTGATAGGTTCCGCGGTTGGCTACGTTCTCCACCTGCAAGTGGATAAACTCGACGATGTCCTTCAACTCGTCGTCAGGGGTTTTAGCGAAGGAAGGCATGCCTTTTTCCGGCCGCCCCACTTTGAGGAATGGAACCAGATTCTCGCCGTGATTGTCATCCAGCACGAGGTCGGAAGTGATCAGGCTCGGCCCTTCGGCGCCGCGCGCATCGGGCCCGTGACAGAAGGAACAGTTCTGCTGGAACAGCGGCGCCCCGCGCGCGGCAGCGGCCTTGTCCGGCGCCGGCCCCAGGCCAAGGAACTGGCGGGTGGCGGCTGCGCGCTGTTGCGGCGTGGCGAACCGCCCTCGCGATGGAGCTTCCTGCGTAAGAGCCAGACCGACGGCAAACACCAGCCCGCCGCCAACAACTGCATACAGGAAAAGGCACCTCATCCTCGAATCCTCGATAACCGTGAAAACAGCATCTACCCTTCAGACGAGATGGGGCGCCTGCGGTGCAAGCGCACGGCGCACTGCCGTGGGAGGGGCAGGGCAGCCGTATCTGCTGATCTAGAAATAATCTAGCGGTATACTATATACAGGTGTCAAGTCCAGTTTTTCTGCCATGCATATACTGTGACCATCGCCGCAAGCAGCGCGAGGCGCAGCATTCAACCTCATTCAGTCTGACGATGGAATAGGAGAAGTCATGAGCCGCTGTGTCCACTTTGTGGTCGCAGTCTGGTTCCTCATCGACAGGCTGGAAAATGCTGCGTTGGCGCAGCGGGCGGAGGGAATGGAACGTGGAATTGCGCGCTGAAGGTTGCGCTTGCGTACAACCGCGGATCGCACCAATGGCATTGTGGGAGATTGTGGTTGCTTCTGGTTGGGGGGCGGCCAGGCGGAGGCCAACGCCAGTATTACTCACGGCGTCAGCATTATCTCTCAACTCTCAGGAGAACACGGGAACAAGATTAACCCCACACTCAACAGCCTGAGCTTCGTTTCCTATCTCCTCGGGCCGCACTACTCGTTCCGCAATCGCAGCCGCAGCCGGCTGGTTCCCTTCGCACAATTCCTCCTGGGCGGAGTGCACGGCTTCGATGCTATGTTTTCCGGCCCCGGTGCATTCATATCCAACCCGGACGCTTTTGCTTTCACTACTGGCGGTGGTCTGAATCTGAACTTCACGCGCCACTTCGCAACGTGAGTCTCGCAGGCCGATTACTTTCAGTCGCACTTGCCCAATGATGCGGGAAATCGTGAAAATCATTTGCAGGTATCCGCGGGTATTGTGCTGCGATTCCCGTCGGGCTAAGCGCGTTCAATAGGTCGCGAGTGAGTCCAGATGCTTGAGGACTAGGCGCGTATCCGGGCGCCGCCTGAGAGATGCAGCAAAGGACGCCCGAGGCGTTCGACGCCGATCGCGCCGCCGTGGCTGCCGACCCCTCCAACCCGGATCGCATGCTCGATGACAATCGGGTTCGCATGGGCGCCTCCACGTTGCGCCGGGGCGGGAATGCTCCTAGACTTAGGAAGCGCCGTCGTTTCCCGGAGCGTGTCGAGAACGGCTATCCGTCGATCGCCCGGCGCCGTGCGGAAGTGGTGAAATGGCAAACACACTAGCCTTAGGAGCTAGCGCCGCGAGGCTTGCGGGTTCGAGTCCCGCCTTCCGCACCAATCCCGCCTTCGGCAGCGATTGATTAGCCGGCATCAAGCCGGTTCCCGATCGAATCCCATTCCTACCCAATCCGGTTCCGGCGATATGGTAACTCTGGAAATGCTGTAGCGTAGAAATGAGAGTCAGCGTGATTCCGGAGGGGACGCAATCATGGCGCAGTCCAAAGCAGCGGCGGCAACAAAGGCGAGCGCCGTGCGGCTCAACCGTACGCTGGGCTTGTGGAACCTGATCATCATCGGCATGGTGATCATCCAGCCGACAGCGCCTATGGGCATTTATGGCGTCATTAGCAACAAGGCGCACGGCCACGTAGTCACGGCCATTCTCATCGCCATGGTGGCCATGCTGTTTACGGCCATCAGTTACGGGCGCATGGCGCGGGTGTATCCCAGCGCAGGCTCCTCGTACACCTATGTGGGCCAGGAGATCCACGCCGCGGCCGGCTACATCGTGGGCTGGGGCATGGTGATGGATTATCTGCTCAACCCGCTCATCTGCACCGCGTTTTGCGCCAAGGCGGCGATGAACATTTTGCCTGGGCTCTCCTACTACGTATGGATTCTTTTCTTCGCCGCGTTTTTCACCTGGATGAATATGCGCGGCATCCGGACTTCCGCGAAGATGAACGAGGCGTTGTGCGCGGGGATGGTGCTGGTGGTGCTTCTGTTTCTCGCCGGCGTGGTCCGCTGGTTGTGGCGCGTTCATGCCGATCCTGGATTCTTCACGCGTCCGTTCTACGATCCGCGGTACTTTCAACCTTCTCGCGTCTTCACCGGAACCTCGGTGGCCGTGCTCACCTATATCGGCTTCGACGCCGTCTCGACGCTCTCGGAAGAGGCCAAAAACCCGCGCCGCAATATTCTGTGGGCCACGGTGCTAGTGTGCCTGATCACGGGATTGTTGTCAGGCGTGGAGGTGTACGCGGCCCAACTGGTGTGGGGGGCGACGCCGTTTCCAGACGCTCGCGTGGAATCGGCCTTCGCGCTCATTGCGCGCCAGGTAGGCGGCGCAGTCCTTTTCCAGATCGTCAACTTTACGCTGCTGGTGGCCAATATCGGCTCCGGCATGGGGTCGCAACTGGCGGCAGGACGGTTGCTCTACGGCATGGGCCGCGGCAACGCGCTGCCCAAAGCGTTTTTCGGAGCCATTGAGCCCCGGCGCCGCATCCCCCGCAACGGCATCCTGGCGGTGGGCGGGTTTGCGCTGGTGGGAGCCGGCATTCTGGAGTTTTTTTCCGCGCGCTTGGGCGGCGGCGCATACGAGGTAGGCGCTCAGGCGCTCAATTTTGGGGCTTTCATCGCCTTCATGGGAGTGAACGCGGCGGCGTTTACGCACTACGTGGTGCGCAAAGGAAGCCGGCGCCCGAGCGACCTGCTCGTGCCCATTCTGGGGTTTGCGGTGTGCGGCTTCATCTGGATCCACTTGAGTCGGCCCGCGCTGGTGCTGGGGGCGGCGTGGATGGCGGCGGGTATTCTCTATGGCGCGATTCGCACCCGCGGGTTCCGCTCCGAGCTGGTCACCTTCGAGGTTCCCTCCGAAGCTGACTGAGGGCGCGGGAGCCGATTTCGCGTCGCAAAATGCAACTGGTCACTGCAGAAAATTCGCGAGGCCCGAATCGCCGGACCGGGCCTCGCAGGCAACCTGCCTATGCTTAATTCCCGCCTGGAGGGCGTCCACCGGGACGGCGCCGACGCCGGCGACGGTTGTTGTTCGATTGCGGCCTCCCCCCCCCAAAAGACTGACCGGCCGCCACCGGGGCGCCCTCCACGCGGTTGAAATTCGGCTCGGTCCCTTCGTCAAATTCTTCGCCGCTTTCTTCGCTGAAGTCATCGCCACCCTCGATTAGGATCGTACTCTGGTTGGACTTCGGCTGGCGCTCATCGAACTCGTGCCGCGGCCGCGCGGGCGCCTCGGAGGTCGAGATGCGCATTTCCGGCTCTCTTTCCGCCGAAGCCGCCAGCTTGGCTTTTTGCTCCTTGATCAGAGCTTTGCGGCTCAGCTTGATCCGGTTGCCCTCGATGGCCAACACCTTTACCATCACCTGGTCGCCCTCGCGCAACTCGTCTTTGACTTCCTTGACGCGGTGCTCGGCAATTTCGGAGATGTGCAGCAGGCCGTCGGTGCCGGGGAAGAGCTCAACAAAGGCCCCGAACTCGGCGATGCGCACCACCTTGCCCAAGTAAACCTTCCCCACTTCAGGCACTGCGGTGAGGTCGTTGATCATGGCCAGCGCCTTTTTGAGGCCCTCGGCGTCGCTTGAGGCCACGCTTACGCGGCCGGTGTCGTCGACGTCGATCTTGGCGCCGGTCTGCTCGACGATGCCGCGAATGGTGGCCCCGCCTTTGCCGATCAGGTCGCGGATCTTGTCGGTGGGGATCTGCACGGTCTCGATGCGCGGCGCGTACTTGGAGCGCTCGAGACGGGTTCCGCTCAACTCGGCGTCCATTTTGTCGAGGAGAAAGAGCCGGCCGCGGCGCGCCTGGTCCATCGCCTGCTCGAGGATCTCGCGCGTCAGGCCGCCAATCTTGATGTCCATCTGCAGCGCGGTAATTCCTTTCCGCGTGCCGGCAACCTTGAAGTCCATATCGCCGTAATGGTCTTCGGCGCCGGCGATGTCGGTAAGAATGGCGTAGTCATCGCCCTCTTTCACCAGCCCCATGGCCACGCCCGCCACGGCTCCATCGAGTGCTATGCCCGCGTCGTAGAGGGCCAGGCTGGCGCCACAGACCGAGGCCATTGAAGAGGAGCCGTTGGACTCGAGAATGTCGCTGACAATGCGGATGGAATACGGTGATTCCTCCGCCGAAGGCAGAACCGCGGCAATCGCGCGCTCCGCCAGCGCTCCGTGACCAACCTCGCGCCGCCCCACGCCCGTCATGCGGCCGGTTTCACCCACGCTGAAAGGCGGGAAGTTGTAGTGGAGCATGAAATTCTTTTTCTGCTCGCCCTCGTACGACTCAAGCCGCTGGCTATCGTCCATGGTGCCCAGCGTCGCGGTGACCAGGGCCTGGGTTTCTCCACGCGTGAACAAGGCCGATCCGTGGGTTCGCGGAAGCACGCCGGTCTCGATGCTGATGGGCCGGATTTCGTCGAAGGCGCGCCGGTCGGGCCGGATGTGCTCCCGGGTCACCTGCTCGCGGAAGAGCCGCTCGCGCAGCAACTCGTAATAGCGGCCGAGCTTGTTTTTCGCCGCCGCATCCTCGCCCGAAATTTCAGCAGTCAGCTCGTTCTGAAGCTCCTTGATGAGCGCGTAGCTTTCGATTTTGCCGTGGGTCTTGGTGTCGAGGGCGTCCTTCAGGCGTTCGCCGATCTTGATGTCCATTTGGAGCGCGGTAATGCCTTTGCGCGTGCCGGCGACCTTGAAGTCCATGTCGCCGTAATGGTCTTCGGCGCCGGCAATGTCGGTGAGAATGGCGTAATCGTCGCCTTCTTTCACCAGT
>JASHTU010000281.1 GCA_030040395.1 Acidobacteriaceae bacterium | reverse complement strand
CGGGACATCGGCTCGTGATCCATGGGTGATGGCGGGCTCAGTGATGGCGCTGACGCTGATTGCCGGCGCGGCCTCGCTGTTTCCCGCGCTGCGGGCGGCTCGAATCGATCCGATGGCTGCGATTCGCTGCGAGTGACCCTGCGATGTGACGCTGCGGTGCGAGGTCATTTGCCGTGACGCGGGCAGTTTGACCACTGCCGACTAAATGTCGTCTTGGAGACGATATCTCGACAGTGCGATTCGTCACCTTCGCCAGACCATGCCAATTCCCAATGGCGATTCCACTGCTAAATTATTTATTAACAAGCTTATAGCAAAATCCTCATGCCAACTGAAACGTTTGGCAAACGAAGTGCATGATAAGAAGTGTCCTGCGGCGCGACAGAAATGGCGGTACGAACAGGACGAAACCAAACTCTTCGATCCGAGGTGCGACAAATGGACACTCATCCGATACCCAGCTTCCCTCTTCTTGCGAGCGATCAGGCTGACGTGATTCGGATCTTCCTTGAACTGATGCGTAACGGGGATCGGATTGGGCATGCGTCGGAAGTTACAGTCAACAAGCCACTCGAACTGCGTAACGACTCCGGTCACTCATGGTTTCCGGGCGAACTGCCTGAGCTCGATCAACGGGAATAGGCATTCTCCATTGGATGGCAGGAAGCCCCGGTTGAAGGTCCGGTCACCTGGAAAACTGGCGCAATGCGTATCTATGCAGGTTTTAACCGCGCCGCGCCAAATCCCCATGAGGGTCTACAAACACACGATCATCCTCACCTCCAAGGCTTGCTGAAGGAGGCCCCGCCCAGTGAGCCGGAGCGATGTTAATTCGCTGGCGGTTTGTCGGCGTCTTTGGTTTCCGGTTTCGACGCCTCGTCGTCGGGGGGCTTGGAGAGATGAAGTTTCCTCATCTCTTTGGCTCCGACCGAAGGATCGACCGGCGTCACTTTAATCATTGTCGCCATGGTTCCGGAGGTCCATTTGAAGTAATAGGTTTTGCCTGCCTCCGCCTCAAAGCGAGCCCGCTCGTTCTCTTTCTGCCTTGCTTGGTTCAGGGCCGCGCCAGCAGACATGATGACGCTCCCGTAATACATCTTGGGCAATCCCGAGATGACAACAGTCCCCGGCGGCACTTCCGTGAATACGTATTCGCTGTTCAGGAGTTTGCCAAGATGAGTGTCGTTGACATAGAGCTCGTCATGTGCGGCGGAGCCGGTAAACCTGTACACGCGGTAGATACAGACGATGGCTTTGCCGTTGGATGGCGCAGGCAGCACGGCGGGAGTTTTGGAGTCCTGTGCGACAGAGAGGGGCCCTGTGGAGAGAAACGCGGTCGCCGTGGATGCGACCAGAAGGCTTGCGAGTGACGGGCAAGCTCTCCTGAGGCAAAACGCTGCGACACCACTGAAAGTAGTGTTATGCATCGGAGCGCTCCTTTTCCCGGGTTCGGAATTTTTCAAACACTATAGCAGCTTGCGGCCGCCACCGCTGTGAGGTGGAAAAGCGGGTTCAATAGGCAGGACCAGAGCCCATGGTTCTGAGCGATCAGCAACCTTTGCATTGCTGGAGAAGATTCCGCGCAAGGCTTCGCAGCCGTAGCTTTCGGTTCATCGGCTACGATTACCCAACGTGATTGAGATCACATGGGGTGATTGCTGACATCGCGCCACCTATCGAACAGGTACAGGATACGTGGTGATGAAAGGACCCTTGTCGAGTTTCGATGACGTTTGCTTCTCCGGTCCTCCGCATCGCGGCTGCCACGACAAACCGGAAGAACACCACGGCACAGCAGGTTGCGAGCAAGGCGAACTGTCACGCCGAGTTTCCGATCGCCGTTGCATCGCCTAGACCAAATCCGCACAGCGCCACGTGTTTCTGCGCATGAGGAGGACTGTTGAGCGACTGCTGGCGCAGCGACCAACACCGGGAAATCTTCGGTCACCACTTGACCATTCAGGCTATGCATTTCGAGGACCAGCGCGCGCTGCGTCCGCCTCAGCTTCGCATCCGCGGATTGATCCAGCGGTAGACCAAGTCGGTGAACAGATTCACCAGGACATAGGTAAGGCCGATGGCGAGCAGCGAGCCCTGGACAAGGGCGTAATCGCGGTTGGAGATGGCGCTGACGACCAGGCGCCCGAGGCCGGGCCAACTGAAGATGGTTTCAGTGACGATGGCGCCGGCGAGCAGAGCGCCGAATTGCAATCCCACGATGGTGACGATGGGGACGAGAGCGTTGGGCAGGGCGTGACGGCAGACGATGGCGGTTTCGCTGAGGCCCTTGGCGCGGGCGGTGCGGATGTAGTCCTGGCCGAGTTCCTCGAGCATAGCGGTGCGCACCATGCGGGTGAGGATGGCGGCCAGCGAGGCGCCCATGGCGAAGGCGGGCAGGATGAGGTAGCGGAGGTCGATGGAGTTGGTTCCACCGGCGTTGGCGCCGGAGACGGGGAGCCAACCGAGGCGGATGGAAACGATCAGGATGAGGATGGGGCCGAGAGCAATCACCGGCACCGAGAGGCCGAAGAGCGAGACGAAGGAGAGAAGCTGATCGAGCCAGCGGCCGCGGCGGACGGCGGCGAAGATGCCGGCGGGGAGGGCCATGACGAGCCCCAGCGCCAGGGCGCAGAAGGTGAGGGCGATGGTGTAGGGATAGCGCTGGACAATGAGGTGGGCGACGGAATCGTGGAGACGGATGGACGCACCCAGGTCGCCGTGGAGGACGCCGGCCCAGTAGTGGATGTATTGAGTCCAGAGCGGCTGGTCGAGGCCGTATTGGTGGCGCAGGGCGGTGATGTCGGCGGGGGTGGCGCCTTCGCCGAGCATTTGCAGGATGGGGTCGCCGGGAACGATGTGGATGAGGAGGAAGACCAGGGAGACCACGATCCAAACCACGGGGAGGGTGAGCAGCAGGCGGGTGAGGATCTGCTTCATGGGCTGGAATCAACGATAAATCAGGGAACAAGGGAACAAGGGAACAAGGGAACGAGGGAATGAGAAGGCAGGAACAGGGGTGAGGGATCAAGATTGGGCGGCGGCGCGCGGTTTGCGAGGAGTGAGGAGACTTTTCAGCACGCGGACGTTGCGTTCCTCGTCGCCGGGTTCGTCGACGGGGGTTTCGGCGATGAAGGCGCAGTGGCGAAAGCGAGGGTTGTGGAGAAGGCGGCAGAAGGGTTCGACGCCGATGGAGCCTTGGCCGATGTGCTGGTGGCGGTCGAGGCGGGAGCCGCGGGCGGCCTTGGCGTCGTTGCAGTGCCAGACACGGACGGCGTCGAAGCTGACGGTGGCGGAGACCTGGCGCATGGTTTCGGCGTAGCCTTCGGCGGTGACGATGTCATAGCCGGAGACGTGGGTGTGGCAGGTGTCGAGGCAGACGGCGACGGGGGCGTGGTTGCGCAGGAGGCCGACGAGCTCGGCGACCTGCTCGAAGTTGCCGCCGAGGGAGCACTCGGAGCCGGCGGTGTTTTCAATGAGGATGGTGAAGGGAGTTCCTTGCCACGGGAGGGCGTCGATGGCCTTCTCGATGGACTCGGCGGCGAGCTTGAGGCCTTCGGCGCGGGTGAGGCCTTTCCAGGAGCCGGGGTGGAGGACGAGGTATTCGGCGCCGAGGGCGAGGGCGCGTTCGATTTCGCCGCGGAAGGCGGCGATGCTTTTCGCACGCACTTCAGCGGACTGGCTGCAGAGGTTGACGAGGTAGCTGGTGTGGATGACCAGGGGGCCGATGTCGAACTTGGCGCGTAGCGCGCGTGTGCGCTCGGCTTGGGCGGGATCGATTCTGGCCGCGCGCCACATGCGCGGGCTCGAAGAGAAGATTTGCAGGGTGTTGGCGCCGATTTCGCGCGCCCGCGCGACAGCATTGGACACGCCGCCCGACGTGCCCAGATGCACTCCGATCCGCCTGGTCATGCGACCAGTGTACAGGGGGCGGGACGGCGGGCGATCAGAGCAGAACCAGGCGCACGCGCATGCGACGGAATCCGACTTTAGTCGGATGCAGAGGAAATTTGGCGGAGAATAGAATTCGCTTGCTTCTTCTAACCGCGCTCCCCCCTGGATTCGAAATCGCAGGACAATTCCCGCAGAAGCAGAGAGGAAATCCACGCAAAACCCATATTGTGCGTTCAAGGCTGGTCATGGATCGGCGGCATTGCCTCAGCCGCGTCGTATTCTCATGCAGGCGATTTTGGACGCGGCGTCGGATACGTCGGACACGGCGCTGCTTGGACCGCCGCTGTCGCCGCCCATCAGTTGCATCCACATCACCGGGGATCGCGGGCCCTGGTCGCGCTCCGCGGTTTGGCGAGCCCGCATCTGCTACCCTGTGGGGTAGCCCTCGTGGCGCAAAAGCCATGGTTTGCATGGGTTTGGCGCGCATTCCGGGGACTTCCCAACGACCACATGGCTCACGACCTGCCCAAAGCCTACGATCCGACAGCCATTGAAGACCATTGGGCTGCGTACTGGGTTCGCGAGAAGCTATTTGACCAGGCGACGCCTTCCCCAAGCGCCGAGGCAGCTTCAGGCCGCGAAGCGGCGTCCGGCGGCGACGCCCAGCCGGCGTTCGTGATTCTGTTGCCACCGCCCAATGTCACCGGCCGCCTGCACATGGGCCACATGCTCAACCAGACGGAGATGGACATCCTTACCCGCTGGCGGCGCATGAGCGGCCGCCGCGCCCTGTGGCTGCCGGGAACCGACCACGCCGGCATTGCCACGCAGATGATGGTGGAGCGGCAGGTGCTTGCGGACGGCAGTTCCCGTCAGCAGTTGGGCAGAGAAAGATTCGTCGAGCGCGTTTGGGAGTGGAAGGGCCACTACGGCGGGGCGATCCTGGATCAGATGAAGAGGCTCGGCGTCTCCGTGGACTGGAGCCGCGAATACTTCACCATGGACGAGCGGCGCTCGGCGGCGGTGCGCGAGGCTTTTGTGCGCCTCTACGAGCAGGGACTCATCTATCGCGGCGCCTACATCGTGAACTGGTGCCCGCGCTGCCAGACCGCCATCAGCGATCTCGAAGTGGTGTACGACGAGCATAAGGGACATCTCTGGGAGATACGGTACCCCGTATTGGGCGAGGGCGGCAACGAAACCGGTGAGTTCGTCACCGTGGCGACGACGCGGCCTGAAACCATGCTTGGCGACACGGCGGTCGCCGTTCATCCCCAGGACGAGCGCTACCTGCATTTGCACGGCAAAAAGGTGCGCCTGCCGCTCATGAACCGCGAGATTCCCGTGATTTTGGACGAGTGGGTGAGCCGCGACTTTGGCACCGGCGCCGTGAAGGTGACGCCGGCCCACGACCCCAACGACTTTGCGCTGGGCGAGCGGCAGCACCTGCCCTCGATCAACGTGATGGACGAGACGGCGCACATCAACGCCGCGGGCGGCGCCTACGCGGGCCTCGACCGCTTTGCTGCTCGCAAAAAGATTGTCCACGACTTGGAGGAGCGGGGGCTTTTGGCGGGCGTAAAGGAATACGCCCACAACGTGGGCCACTGCGACCGTTGCAAGACGGTGGTCGAGCCGCGCCTGTCGACGCAGTGGTTCATCGCGGTGAACAAGAAGGCGGAGAGCCGGGGCGCTTCTCTGGCGGAGTTGGCGATCGCGGCCGTGAAGCCGGACGCGGACGGCAAAAAGGCCATTCAGTTTACGCCGGAAATGTACGAGAAGACCTACCTGAACTGGATGGAAAACATTCACGACTGGTGCATCTCGCGGCAATTGTGGTGGGGGCATCGCATTCCCGCGTGGCATTGCGCCGTGTGCGGCAAAATCACCGTGGCGCGCGAAGATCCTTCGGCCTGCGCGCACTGCGGCGCGGAGAAAATCACGCAGGAAACCGACGTGCTCGACACCTGGTTCTCGTCGGGCCTGTTGCCGGTATCGGTCTTCGGCTGGCCAAACATTGCCCCTCCCGCAAACCTGGGCGAACCATTCTTTCGCCGTCCTTCCGGCGAAAGGGTGGGAGACCACGATGCCCAATTAACCGCGAATCGAGCGGACTTCGACGCTTTCTATCCCACCAGCCTGCTCGTGACCGGTTTCGACATTCTTTTCTTCTGGGTGGCGCGCATGATCATGCTGGGCTGCTGGTTCGCGGGCGACGTGCCGCTCGCCGACGGAAGCCCGCGCTCACTTGCGGACTCAGTACCTTTTCGGGAGGTTTACATTCACGCGCTGGTGCGCGACGCCAACCGCGAAAAGATGTCCAAGACCAAGGGCAACGTGATCGACCCCATCGAGATCGTAAAGAAATACGGCACCGATGCAGTCAGATTTAC
>JASHTU010000280.1 GCA_030040395.1 Acidobacteriaceae bacterium | reverse complement strand
TCATTATCACTTACGAAATGTCTTATAAAATAGCCAACGCAAGCTGGGTGCAATTGGCGTTCAGCGGTGTTCTGATCCTCGGCATTTGCTCCTTTCATTCGTCATTGCGCGAGGTAATTCTGGTACGGCTGGACTTACTGGCTTGCCTGCTTATTTTTGTGGCTCTTCCCTTCTTCGCTGGTTTGCTGAGCGATTCGAATGCCGTGCTGGGCGCCGGCGAGGGCCAGCCTTTCCGGTTGATGCGGCGGTTGTCGGAAGACGAGGTGATTGCGGAGTTTCTGAAAAGCGAATTCAGCGGCCCTGCATTCCGGATTTACCGCAAATTTCTGTATGAAATCGTCACCAATCCCGATTTGAATAACCCCGGAGAAAACGCGAAGCGCCGGGCTCTCCTTTTTCTCCGCCATCTGACTCTTTGGAATGAGATTCCTCCCGGCACGCAATGGTTTGAAACCCAGGTGAACGAAGAGGAGCTGGGCCGCATCAGCGCCTTTCCACGCGCCCACTGGCGAAAGTTGGCGCACGGCGATCTGTCCATCACCGCGATTGCGGAACACATGCGCGAAGATCGCGATTTCCTTGACGCCCAGCTGGTCGCTAAGGTTGCGGACATCGGCAATCAGATTCTTCTCGACGGCGACGGATTTGGCGCCGTCATTCTGCTCGGGGTCAATCAAAATGAACGTTTGACTGTGCTGGATGGAAACCATCGATTGGTCGCTGCCCTGCTTTCGTCTCCGTGCGGGCTCGGGAGACTAAAGTTTGTGTGCGGCCTTTCCCCACGCATGACGGAATGCTGTTGGTACACCACGAATCTGGCGACCCTCTTTCGATACGGGAAGAACATGATCGCGCACGTCTGGCGTGATCCGGAGGCCGAGTTGGCGCGCCTCTTGCAGGATGTGGAACCGCTTTGATTTTGATTTTCGCGTACGGATCGGCTGCTCTTGAACTTGACTGTGAGATTGGCGCCAGTTCGCAAAAGTGAACCTACGCAGAATCTAAACCAGGATGAAGGTATGACAATGCAGGCGCGTACTGTAACGGCGATGCAACTTCCGGAGTTAACCAATTCCAACCAGGTGGGAGCCTTTTGGCGCGAATTCAGCGATTCCGCCCAAGTTAGCCGCCCCCGTATCGTCATTGACTGCTCCAAACTTCCTTGCATGGACCAAGCCGTTCTTCTTTTCCTCCTCTCATGTCTGGAAGAAGCCATGAAGAGAAATGGCGAGGTCAGACTTGCCGCCGTTCCCGCCGACGCCAAAGCGGTGCTCGAATCCACTGGAGCCGCGCGCCTCTTCAAAACTTTCGCAACCGTTGTGGAAGCGATCGACTCCTTTCGCAGACCATGGCTAGACCGGGATTCCCACCCATGGAGGTCTATCCATACGTTTGAAGCTCCTGCCGACGCTGCCTGAAGATGTTTGCGTCGTCGGGATGAAAACCGGGTGAACAGGAAGATCGGAGAAACGAATGGACATTTCGAAGTTGTTCGCAAGGCACATTGCGTGCTTTCTCGTGGTTTTGCTCGCGGCGCCGGTGGGACGCGCCCAGGCGCCAGGGAACAAGGACCAGGCTGTACCCGCCACGGAAAGTCAGACGCAGGCCCCGGGCGCCCCAAATGCGGCTGGCGCAGCGGCTGCCCCACAGCAACCTTCGGCTTCAACACAGCCCAGTGGGCAACAACAACCGAATGGCGCCCCGAACCCGGAGGGCGCCGCCGTCGCTCCCTATGCAAGAACGACGGGGGTCACCGGCTCGCGGCCGGCGGGAGCAGTCATAGCCCCGGCGAAACAGCGGCGCGTGCGCGCCTTTTTGATCAAGGTTGGAGTGGTGGTCGGAGCGGGGGTCGCTATCGGCACGGTTCTCGCGCTATCCCATGCGAGCCCCAGCCGGCCTTGAGTCTCATCCGGCCCTGAGTCTTTTATCTGATGCGCTCTGTCTCCCATTGGCCGGCACGGCATTGCCCGACATGAAAGGGCGAACCCCGGTGGGAACCCACAGAAAAAGCCGGTAGGGAACCTGCTTATGAACCCGCGTCCAACCGGCGGCAAGGCGGCAGAATAGAACCGTGGATCAAGCGCTTACCAAAAGAAACCGGGCCCGATTCGTAAGTTTCTCGGGTGTTGATGGCGCCGGGAAGAGCACGCAAATTCAATTTCTCTCCGCCACCCTCCAACAGGCAGGGTTGCGGGTCCGGTCGGTTGCATTTTGGGACGAGGTGGCCACCCTGACCCGGCTCCGCGAACGCACCGGTCACACCATCTTTAAGGGAGATAAGGGCGTCGGCACACCTTCAGCGCCCGTGCAACGCCGCGACAAGAACGTTCGTTCACGGCTCATGACAGCGTTGCGCGTGTGCCTTTATTTTGCCGACGCCATTTCCACCCGGCGAGCCGTGCATCATGCGCTGCGGTCAGACGCCGATCTGGTCATCTTCGATCGCTATATTTATGACGAGCTTGCCAACCTGACGCTGAGCACGGGCCTAGTCCGCGCCTACGTGCGCATGATCATGAAGCTTGTTCCGAGGCCGGACATCAGCTATTTCCTCGATGCGGACCCTCGCCTGGCTCGCGCGCGAAAACCCGAGTATCCTCTCGAATTCATCTATTTGAACCGCCAGTCTTATTTGCAGCTAAGCGCGTTGATTGGGGGCGTCACCGTGATTGACCCCTCGCCCCTTCCTGACGTTCAGCGCCAAGTCCTGGAGCACGCCCGGCGGGCGTTGACTACCGCTCTTCCTTGACAGGGCAGGAGGATAAGAGATCGCAGTCGATGGGGTCAGGTCATTTACTTTTCAGTTACCCCGCCCCCTACCCCCTACACATTTTGAGGTTAAGTGGTTTGTTTGCAATCACTTATACTAATGAGTGCTGGGCCTAAATCCTTGATAATAAAGGGGTTAGATCCTAAGATCTTCCATCCAAACGAGTTGCGGGCAAATTTGAGCCAGAGTTTTACTCCTTGGTTAACATTTGCAGGATGCCGGTTCCGGGTAGGGAGGGTTGTTGTGGTCCGAGGGTCCTTCACTGAAAGGCTGCCTGGAATGATTGTGCGCCAGAAGGGGGAATTAACCGGCAAATTTGCGGAAATTTTTTGCGGGGTATTTTCAATGGGTTACGGGGAAAAGGGGCGGGGAGGGCTTGACGAGCGAGATTTCTTCCGGCGGGGTGGGCGTTTCGGGGCTGACCGGGGCCGGCCTGCCAGAGGCAAATCAGCGGCCATGAGCGCTTTGGCGGCCTGGCGTAGGCGAGAATTCCGCTGCAGCGGACCGGCGAGCACCGGCCGGCTTGCGAGGACCTATCCGCTTTCGGTGGGCGCATTGGCGATTTTGCGTGAAGCCAGAATTCCTCCCGGCTACATCGGCGTTTCTCACTACGACGTCATCCAGGAACTCTTCCGCAAGACGGGCGTGCGGACGCGCAGCCAGCTTGTGCGCGCCGCGCTCGAATCAAATTCCCTCAACTGACCAGCCCGTCATCGCGGAATGGAGCAAACTCAAAAGTTGAATTTCGCCGCCACCTGCGCAATCCGCGGTGATGCTGCGCTTACCGCCTGTCCGAAGGTGGAGGTGGTGATGTTCCCATTCACTGAACTCGCGCCATCGAACTGTGCGTGATTGAAGGTATTGAAGGTCTCCATGCGCAACTCCAGGGCGCGTACATCGTGGAACGGGATCGTTTTGAGCAGCGCCATGTCCCAGTCCTCGATGCCTGGCCCGTAGAAGAACCGGCGTTTGGCGTCCCCTGGTGAGCCGAGCGGGGCGATCGAAAACAGTGAGGTGTTGAAGTAGGGTTGGCCGTTGCGCGGGTTGTGATTGATCTGGAGCGGGCCGGGCGTGAAGTTGGGCATGTCCGCGCCGATGCCGTTCACGCCGTTATTGCCGGACCCGATGAGGCTGTTGTCGTTGAAATCGAAGAGCGTGACGGGCACGCCGGTGCTGAAGCGCGCGATCCCGGTCAGCGACCAGCCCTCGGTAAGTTTGTTCGAGGCGAAGAAGCGATCGAAGGGCAGATCGTAGCGGTAGCTGGCAACAAAGCTATGGCGGAGGTCGAAGGAACTGATCGATCGCCGCAAATTGTAGTCGTACGGGTAGAGCTGCTCCTGAAAGCTGGATGCGTCGTCGATCGACTTGCCATACGTGTAGCTGGCGAGAAGCGTCGCGTGTTTTGCCGTGTAGTTGAGTGAGGTCTGCAGCGAGTTGTACACCGAGTTGCCGTAGTTGTAGAAATACGCGGTGGTGCCGATGGCGTTGCCGAACGGCGCACGCGTGCCGTTCACGATCGTTCCATTGGCCGCGGTGTACACCTCGTTCTCGCCAAATGGGCCACAGGTCGGGGTTCCAGCCGCCACCTCGTTGGGCTGGCTCAGGCTGAGGCAGAGGGAGGGATTACCGGAGTTGGCCGGCAGTAACGTGATCAGATGGCGCCCCTCGCTGCCGATGTATTGGATGGTAAGAATCGTATTGCTGCGAATCTGCCGCTGCCACGAGAGGTAGTAATTCTCCGCATAGGGCGTGCGGTTTTTGTAGTAATACGTATCGACGCCGTTGACCGGCTCATACTGCGACCAGTTGAGGGTGTACGGATGCTGCGGGCTTGCGTTCGCAGGGGGCGCGACGACCGGAAACGGCTGCGGGTACTGCGTGCCGGTCTGCGCGCCGATGAAGGGTGCGGCAAACAGCGGCGGCTCGGCGCTGACGTAGGTCAGGCCCCAGGGCGAATCGCCGGTGGCGAACGAGAGGGTGGCGCCCTCGATGGCCGTGAAGTAGCGGCCGAAGCCCGCACGAATGCTCGACGATCCCGGCTTGCCGAACACATGGGACGCGAGGCCGTCAGTCGCGCCGAGCGAGTATGCCAGCCCCACGCGCGGCGAGAAATCGTCGAGTGGCGTTGGCGCCAGCGTGGACGGCACGCCGGGATCGCCGGCAAAGACCAACCCCGTAGGGGCGCCGGGGAATTTCTCGGAGTTTTCCCCGGGAATCAGCTCGGCAGATTGCAGATTCTCTTCCGACCAGGGGCGTATGTACTCCCAGCGCAGTCCGTAGTTGAACACCAGGCGCGCGGTGGCCTTCCAACTGTCCTGCGCGAACATCCCGATATAGCGTGAATCGTCGTGGAATGGAGGTGTGAATCCCTGCACGTACTGGCTGGGAACGCCGAGCAGGAAGTCCGCAAAATCCGATCCCGTCTGGTTGCCGTAAAAATTGAATTGGCCGTTGGATTGGAGATTGATGACTTGCTTCACACGGTCGACGTGCGCGTCGACGCCAGCCTTCAATGTGTGTGCGCCTGTGGTGTGGGTGATGGCCCAGTAGGCTTGATACGTGTCGTTCACCTGGTCGAGCGTGAAAGGCGACGAGCCGATGGTGTAGTTGTTGAAGTTGACAGCGACGACGCCTTCCCGCGCGGGGGCCTGGGGCAGAAATCCGCCCTGCGCTACGGAGACAAATCCTTCCTGCGCGGGCGTAAGGCCTAACCCGCCCTGCGGCTGGCCCAGATCGTTCGCATTGCGCAGGTAACTTAGCCGTGCCTCTGTTACGGTGTTGGCGCCGAAGGGCTTGATGTCGCTGAGGATGAGCAGCTGTGCCGTCCCGTTGGAGAGCGCGGCAAAACCGGGCAGGTTCGCACCTCCCTGCGCAGTCCCATAAGGATTGTTCACGTTGTATGTATCGATGAAGTAATAACCCGAAAGATCGCCGTAGCGGCTCTTGGCATCCAGGCGCAGCGATCCTTTATCGTCGTTCAGGTCTTCTTTGTAAGCGTCGGTCTGGAAGCAGGGCTGGCCGTCGCACGTCGTGGTGGGGTGGGGAATGAACTGCAACAGGTATTTCGCCGGCGCCGACCACACGCTCTGCGGGATTACGCCGTTGGGAAATACGCACGGAGGGTTCGAAGCGCCTGTACAACCGGGATAATAGTATTGCTCTGTTCCCACCGCAATCGGCTTGCCCAACTGGGCGCCCAACTGGCTGGCAAAGTAGGAATCGGTGACGGCGCCATTGAAAGCCGCGATGTCAGCGAGGTTGCCGCCGCGGTCCTGAACGCTGGGGACGGGGATCTGCGGGGTTTCGATGCCCTGCACATTGCGCGTCCCCTGGTAATCGACAAAGAAGAAGAGCTTTTCCTTGCGCAGCGGGCCGCCGAGCGTGCCGCCGAGCTGATTCTGGATGTAGGTGGGGCGCGCCGTATCGAAATAGCCGATGGCATCGAGCTGGGTGTTGCGCAGGAACTCGAATGCCGAGCCGTGGAGCGTATTGGCGCCCGATTTGGTTTCGACGCTAATCAGCCCGCCGCTGTAGTTGCCATATTCGACGTCGGAGTTCGTGGTGAGGATGCGGTACTCGGCAATGGAGTCGAGGTTGGGAATAACCGCGGCCGCCGAGGCGATGGCTTCAACCACATCCGCGCCGTTCAGCATGAAGCCATTGGCGCTCTCGCGCTGTCCACTGATCGAGAACTGCCCCGGATCGAGGCCCCCGGAGGGCGCGATGGCTGAAGCGAAGCTGCCCCCGGACGAACCGCTCTGTGCGGCGCTGGTAGTGATGGGCGTGACGCCGGACTGAGTCGAAAGCAGGTCCGTATAACTACGCCCGTTAAGCGGAACCGAAGCGATATTCGGCCCTGCCAGCGTTTCCCCCAGCTCTGTATCGGCCGTCTCCACCTCCGCAGCAGCCGCGCTCACTTCGACCGTCTGCGACTGGGCTCCGATGGCGAGTGCAAAATCCTCCGTCAGGCTGCCGCTGATGGTGACCACGATTCCGGTCTTTTCCACGGGGGCGAACGCGTTGGCCGTGACCTTGATGGTGTAACTACCCACTGGGACCAAGGGAAAGGAGTAGGAACCGTCTCCCCCCGTCTCCGTATCCTGCGTGGCATGGGTGGCATCGCTGACCAGATGAACCTTGGCATTGGGAATGACGGCGCCGCTTTGGTCGGTCACGGCGCCGGTAATCCTGCCGCTTTCCGCGGCGCGGGCAGCAGCCGGGAGCAGCAAAGTGCTCGCCAGGAAGGCGAAAGCGGCGATAGAAAGCCTGCCCAGCGGCGAACGCCGGGCCAATGCACAGATGAATGCAGCCATAGAAACCTCCAGAGACACGGGTTTGGGTTTGCGTGCGGATACACGAGGCCCGAGGGAAGGGATTACACCGTGAAATGAGAGTGGAGAGGAATCAGGCTGCGGGAGGAGGGCGATTCTGGATGGAAATCGGGGCGTCGGAATCAGGCCTGTGCGCCGTCAACGCGCCAAGCATGTCGTGCGACGCGAAACTGAAACCTAGCACCGCGAAATCCTGCAACGCAGGAGTGGGAGCCGGGTGCACGCTTGAGTGAGGGCTCAGCTGGAGCCGTGCCGAAACCTGATGCCGCCACGATTCGGCGGAGCGCACTTCTGCGGGAAACCGAAGCGACTGCAGGTCATCCGTGATGGAGATCTGCGGCAGGAGAATCAGAATCAGTACGCCCAGACCCACCAGCTCTAGACCGCGGTTAGATCCTTTGCGCGGCGTGCACCGCAGCCAAAGGCCGACAATAACGACAGCCAGCAGGGCCCATGCGAGATTGAGCGCTAGTTCCACTGATGCCCAATTTTACGCCATCATCCATAAAGAATTCGCAAATTCAGCCTTTGCTTTCAATCTCGCAGGAACGAATCGCGCCAGGGTTAGGGTCGGCCAGCTCGTCCGCATATAGCGGACCCGCCTGCCCATGATGCTGGGTTGACAAGAACAGGGCTTAGCGCTCGTTGACGCATTCCGGCCGGTGGACTGCAGTTGGGAAGTTTCAGCGTCCTGATGCTCAGAATCTGCGCCAGTTTGTGCAACTCACCCATACTTCTCGCGCTTCCTGCGCGTTGAGCACATTGAAGAATCAATAAGCTATGTATTTTCAATGACGGTTTGAGCCGCGCCCCTTCAAAAACAAGACTTTCACCACAAGTTAAAAGCGGCTCGCAGACAAAAGGATTTCAAGGGGGAATTTCAAGGGGGATTTCAAGGGCAAGGCCCTTGGCCAGCTCTCGTTTATCGCTCTGGTTGGGGGACGCGCCAGGTTGCGATTCCTTGAGGAAGTTGCAACTCTAGCGCGCCGCCTCCGGGATACGGCAGCAGGAGAATTACTCTAGCGCGAATTTATATGGCGTCTATACCGGGGTCACATGCCTCCGGTTTGATGAATCAGGTGGTCCACCATGCGATTGGCCCTCTCAATGTGCACGAGGGCCCGGCGCTTTAATCCGTTCGCAAAGCCATTGTCCTCGACCTGGTTGACCTCATTGAACGCCACCGCGCCGGCATCGCGCGCTCTGCGAAACCGGTCACCCCGGCGAAGGTGGCCTTCGATGGAGGGAACCCAGTGGGGATCGTGCCCATCCTCGATCGAGGCGTCAAAGATTTCGCCCATTGCCGAGTCGATTTCGCTCATCGCCGCCACCTGCTCGTTGTCGAGCTGCTCGCTGGGCGTCTGCCGGTTAAGGTAGGCGCGCATGAGGCGAAGCTGGAGGATGGCGCGCACGTAGTGGGGATGTGGGGGTGGCTGGGCAGGAGCGGGCGCGGCTGTGCAAAGAGCCAAAACCGCGGTTCCCAGGGAGATCAGCCAATGTTTGCGTTTCATTTGAATACCTCCGGAAAAACGAGGGGGATTTTGATGGACCTTATGCTACTACATGAGGCATTGGGGCAAACTCATGCGGCGATGAAAAGTTACGGAATTGGTGGGGGAGCCGGATATCCGGGTTGATTCTCTGTACAAATCGTACAAGGATCAAAACGCGATCGACGAGTTCAAGGCAGCCGTCGCCAAAGCGCCCTTCTATGGCATTCACGGGAACGGGAGTTGATGGCGTTCCTGCCTGGGCATGCTTTGGCAGCGATTGATGGCTGTGCTGCCGTATAGACTGAATGCAACGCAGCCATGAAAGATTCGATCTACGTATCGAAAGAGAATTACCTGAAGGCGATTCTCGAGGCCGAGGCCGAAGGCCGCCAGGTCATTCCGGCGTTGCTGGCGCACTGGCTGGAGGTCTCGTCGCCTGCGGTGACCATGGCGCTTAAGCGCCTGAAGCGTGACGGCCTGGTGCAAGTGGCCGCGGACGGCATTGTGCATTTGACCGAGGCTGGGCGCGAAACCGCCTATCGCACCGCCCTGCGCCATCATTTGGTGGAGCGCATGCTGACGGAAATCTTCGGAATGGAGTGGCACGAGATTCACGAGGAGGCGGAGCGGCTGGAGCATGCGGTTTCCCCTGTTTTTGAGGCCAAGCTGCGCGAGAAACTGGGCGAGGGCGGGGCGTGCCCGCACGGTAATAAAGTGTTGCCCGAAAGCCCCACCGAGCGTAAACGGCGCGGCGAGACGCCGCTCTCTGAAGCCGCTGAAGGGCGGCGCTACACGGTGGTCAGCCTGCACGAACGTGACCCCAAGCTGTTACGGTTCTTGCACGGCACCGGCATCGGGCCTGGGCAGAGTCTGCTGGTGAAGAGCCAAAACTACGATCAAACCGTCACCATCGAGTTGGCCACGGGAAATTCAATTCTGGGAAGACCGGCCGCGGAAGCGGTCTGGTTGCGGCCAGAAAAGCAGGGAGCAGGAGCTAAAGGACAGGGAGCAGGAAAGAGCTGAAGTCGATGCGCCTCGGGGTCCCCCGCTCCGCGGGGTATATTCCCGGCTACCGGTCAGGGTCCGCGGTTGGTATACTTAAGCTTGTGACCAGCACCGCCCTCGAGCCCGTGGCTGATTCTAAGCCCAGCAACGATTCCCCCGGCCACAAGAGCGTACTTCTGCTGAAGCCGCGTGGTTTTTGCGCGGGAGTTGTGCGCGCTATTGATATCGTCAAAATCGCATTGG
>JASHTU010000279.1 GCA_030040395.1 Acidobacteriaceae bacterium | reverse complement strand
CACGCTCACGGTGCAGGGCGGCTTCGAGCATCTGCGCCGGCGGCTGGGACTCGAGCAGGCGCGTGAACTGGTAGTGCCGTCGCATTTCCGTTACGGCGAGCAGGCGCTCTTGTATTTGCCGCCGGAGATGCCCGACCCGCGCGAGCCGGAGTTCCCGGCAGCGGCGGCCGAGTGCATCCGGCAGGTGCTGGAAATCACGCGTGGGCGTGCTTTTTGCCTTTTCACCAGTTACAGCCAGATGCGCGATCTCTATGAGCGGCTGATGCCGGTGCTCGATTTTCCCATCCTCCTGCATGGGACGGCGCCGCGCAAGGCGCTGCTCGAGGAGTTCCGGGTGACGCCGAATGCGGTGTTGTTTGGGACGGCGAGCTTCTGGCAGGGCGTGGACGTGCAAGGTGAGGCGCTGAGCTGCGTGATCATCGACCGGCTGCCGTTTGCCGTGCCCAGCGACCCGGTGGTGCAGGCGCGGATGAAGGCGATTGAGGAGGCGGGAGGGCGGCCATTCTTCGACTACCAGGTGCCCGAGGCGGTGCTGACGCTGAAGCAGGGATTCGGACGGCTGATCCGTTCGCTCGAAGACCGCGGGGTGCTGGTGCTGCTCGATCCGCGGATTCGCCGGCAGAGATACGGGCAGACGTTTTTGGCCAGTTTGCCGCCGTACCGGATGACGGCGGAGATTGGGGATGTGGAGAAATTCTTCGGCGGCCAATAAGGTCATAGCGTAAACTTTCGAGTCGGAATCCACCAACAGCGCAAGGACCGGTACAATGCCTATTCCCGATTTTCAGACAATCATGTTGCCTCTGTTACAGCTATCCGCAGACGGGAAAGAATGGAAAATTGCTGACGCCACTGACCGTCTCGCAGACGCATACGCGCTTACTCCAGAGGAGAGAAACCAACTAATCCCCTCTGGTCGCGCGAGGGCGTTCAATAACCGTGTCGCATGGGCGAAGGTTTATCTCTCAAAGGCTGGCCTAATAAATCCGACCAAGAGGGCCCATTTTGTTGTTTCCGGCCAAGGCAGGAAAGTACTGGCCAACCCCCCAGATCGAATCACGATTAAGTTCCTGACCCAATTCCCGGAGTTTCAGGAGTTCAGAAAAGAACCGGCAGGACAGGATGATGGCGCTGGCGCCCCATCTCTAGACCAAGTGGCGGAATCCCCGCTGGCCCCGGACGAAATGATGCGAAATGCGCATGCTCAGCTTGAGCAGGTGCTTGCAGGCGAGCTTCTGCAGAAGATCCATCAATGCACTCCGGCCTTTTTTGAGAATCTCGTAGTGCGACTCCTTTTCGCAATGGGATACGGAGGCTCGATCGCAAAGATTAAGGAGAGTCTCGTTGGAGGGCCTGGAGACGGGGGTGTCGATGGTGTAATTGACCAAGATCCGCTCGGTTTGGACCGGGTTTATGTTCAGGCAAAGAGGTACGCAGACGGGAATACGGTGGGTGCGAGCGCAATCCGGGAGTTCTTCGGCAGTCTCGACAAATTCAAGGCGAACAAGGGCCTTTTCGTTACCGCTTCGACCTACACGCCTTCGGCCAGGGAGACTGCCGCGGCACTAAGCAAGCGGATAGTTCTTATTGACGGCGTCGAATTGACTCGTTTAATGATTCGGCACAATGTCGGATGCAGAATTGAGGAGAAGCTGGAAATTAAGGAGATTGACGAGGAGTTCTTTGAGTAGGACGGCGTCTTTCCTGAACAAGGCGGGCCGACGGGAACCTCAGCTCCCTGCGGAAATGCCCCATCTGCAAAGTACGAATAGGGAAAGCTGGACAACCTGTCAACCCATTACCAGAGTGTTCTCCCTCATTTGAAAGCCTCTCCACCCCAAATCCCTTTGCCGGTAATTACCCTCTTTTCCGTTACGCTGGTTCAGCACCCGGAAAAGGCCAGCGAGGGTCGGAAGAAGGGTTTGGCAGCTCGAATGTCCTTTTTTCTAGACACGCGCGGCGAACATCCGACAAGCATCGTGTTTCCAAACACTTGCGCCGTTATCGACAAATAACCATCATGTTTTCAAACACTTACCGCTTTATGGGAGGATAACGCCCGTATTTTCAAACACTTGTGAGTTCGGAGAGATAACCGCCCTGTTTTCAAACACTTGTGAATTGAATGAAAATATAAATGCCCTGTTTTCAAACACTTCCTCAAAACACCGAGGGGTAATGGTCACTTGGGGGATCGCTGGAAAAATTACCTAAGGAAGGCTTCCGGCGGCGTGCTGCCAGGCTTTTGATCGTCCGTCGTAAAATTACTGTTGTGATCAAGGGAAATCCCGACACAGTGTCCTCCCGGCGAGCCGCTACGCCCAAACGGCCGGTCGCTAAAGCGCGTTCGAGCGGCCGGCCCGATCCGCGGCTCTTCGATACGCCGGAGGCGAAACGGATCAAGAAAGAGATTTGCGCGGTGGGGCGGAAGCTGTGGCTGCGGCAGTTTGTGGATGGGAACGGCGGCAACATTTCGTACCGGATCGGGCCGAACGAGGTGATTTGCACGCCGACGATGGTGAGCAAGTACGACCTGCGGCCGCGCGACTTGTGCCTGGTGGACCTCGACGGCAACCAGGTGGCCGGGACGATGAAGGCGACGAGCGAGATTCTGCTGCACCTGGAGATTTACAAGAATGTGCCGGAGGCGAAGGCGGCGGTGCATTGCCATCCGCCGCACGCGACGGCGTATGCCATTACCGGGCTGCTGCCGCCCAACATGGTGATTCCGGAGTTCGAGATTTTTGTAGGCAAGGTGGCGATTGCGCCGTACGAGACGCCGGGAACGATTGAATTTGCGCGCACCGTGCTGCCGTTTGTGAAGCAACATAACACGGTGCTGCTGGGCAACCACGGAGCGGTGTGCTGGTCGGACACGGTGACCACGGCGGAGTGGACCTGCGAGGTGCTGGAAACCTATTGCTGGATTCTGGGCCTGGCCCGGCAACTCGGCGCGCCGATCAGCCAGATTCCGGAGGGCAAAGGCTCTGACCTGATGGCGAGAAAGAAGCGCATGGGGCTACCGGACGCGCGCATCGACGCAAGCGGGGACGGGCGGCGCAAAGAGGCCGGCGGCAAGGCCTCCGACGCCGGCGCGCAACAGCAGAGGGCCGCGGCCGGACTGGACAGCCTTGCGGAGCCGGAGCTCGAAGCGCTGGTGAGGCAGGTTACGCGCGAAGTGCTGAAGACGATGGAACGCGGTAGATGCGATTCCGGGCGGCGCAGCGGCGAAAGTGCGTGATCGGGTTGAGGCGGTCGTGGAGGGAGTTGAGGACGATCGTGTTATGCAACTCGGCCCCGAGGACGTGCTGATTGTCGTGGATGTGCAGAACGACTTTTGTCCCGGTGGGGCGCTGGCTGTGCCGGAGGGCGACGCGGTGATCGAGCCGATCCATCGCATGGCGGCGAAGTTCGAGCATGTGGTTTTGACTCAGGACTGGCATCCGGCGCATCATGCTTCGTTCGCTGCCGCGCATCCCGGCAAAAGGCCCTTCGAAACGGTCGACCTTGGTTACGGCGCGCAGACTTTGTGGCC
>JASHTU010000278.1 GCA_030040395.1 Acidobacteriaceae bacterium | reverse complement strand
GCGGACGGCGTCACCGTGTCCAGCGTCGCCGTCCCCAGCGCTTCGCCGCCAAGACTGTAAAAGTGAGCCACCAGCTTGCCTGGATAAAATACACCGAACTCCCCTGAAAGCGTCAGCCCATTGGCAGTGCCGGCCGCGGCCAATGGCTGCCCCACCACCCCGCTCCAGGTCGTAGCTTTGAAATCGCTGCCCATGCGCGTCGGATACCATTCGGTATCCATCGCATAGCTCTCCCCCGGATAGAGGTCGATTACCGGGCTGTTGATCTCCGCCTCCATGTAGTAAATCGGCGGGCTGTCCGGTACAGGAGTGGTGACTGGCGTCGCTCCAGTGCGCCCCGTCGTATAGAAAAGGATGGTGGTTTTGTCAGGGTAATTGGCGGTCGGATCATGTCGAATGCGCTCGATCATCGTGTATCCGGTTGCGCCATCCACCACCGCCGCCCAGCCCGCCTGCGTGTCCGTCCACACCTCGCCGCGAATGTTGTCCCAGTGAAGCCGGAACAATCCGTCGTGCACTGAGTATCCGGGATTGTCCGCCTCGCCGTCGCGAACATAATACCCCCCCGGATAGGAACTTGCCGGATTGGCCGCGACCATGCCCCAGAAATCCGGGTTGAACTGCGTGGCGTCGGTCGGCGACGCGGCGTTATATTGCGAAACCGACTGCTCCGACCAGCTCTGCGGATAACCGCTCACATTTTTCATCACCGCATGAAACGAGATGACCGGCGAGTCGGCCGTGATGCTGATGTCGCGAATATATTGTTGCCCGATCTGCGCATCCACCGGACCGGTAAGACGGACCGCGCATTGTTCGCCGCGTGACAGCACCTCGAGAGAAAACGGCGCATTGTCCAGCGGTTCTCCCCCCGCGCCCGCCCAGTGCTGCTCGTCCTGGTTCCCCTCGGGCATCGGCCAAATCTTGTCGCCGCCATAGTTGTTCCAGTGATGCCCCGCCGTTGCAGGTGGAATGACTTGTCCCTTCAGTTTCTGGTTGACAAACAGATAATCGTGCCCGCCGAAGGTAACCTGCATGAGCCGTCCGCCAAGCTCGGGAACAATCTCCAGCTTCACCCACGAATTGGCCAGTTCTTCGGCCTTCCAACCAAGATAGTTGGTGGCCGTCACTGAGCATCTTTCCTTCCCGCTGGCCTGCCCCATTGCAGGAAGGCTCATAAGCAGAAGCGGCGCCACAGCGCAGCAAAACAGCCCCAACGCCTGTTTTCCGAAGCGGCGGAAATTACGATTCATGTGTTTATTCTCCATCACCTGTTCATGATTCGAAGCGCAAGAATCGAACCGGATGTTTGTGCGCCTGCCGGATGCGATCTCAAATCTGACCAACTCCCGCTCAAGCTGTCAAGCCCTCCGCTTCCCGCACCCCATCCCATCCCCCTCATTCCAAACATATTATTTCTCTTCCCAACCTTGCCGGTTATTTCCGCCAAATCGCTAAAATGGATTCAGGTAGCAGAATGGGGCGATTCCCTCTTCGGAGGCGGCGCGGCGGGGGAATAGTGGCTGGTGCCGTGACTTAGTCATTCTGTAATGACTCCCAATGAACTTGGGTGCCCCGGGTCCCGATTTTGGGACCCGGGAAACCACGAATCTACGCGGTCACGGTATTACGCCGGGTCATGGCCACCATCCCGGGCCACCTGCTTTTTGCCCCTGCTTGGCGGCCCATTCGCAGCCAGGCTCAGCCGGTGGCTGCACCGAAAACGGGGCAAAACGCCCCAAAAATGGCCGTAAGTCCTTATTATTGAGGATTTTAGAATCTAACTCCTTTATTATCAAGAATTTAGACCCAGTACTAAATAGTATAAGTGGTTGCAAACAAAACACTTAGCCCCTCCGGAAGAGGGGGGTAGGGGGGTGGGTAACTGCAAAGTAAATGGCGGGCTGCCACATCGAACCCAAGAATGGCTCGGAAATTTGTTGAAGCCGTTCTGTTCATGATTTGAAGCGCGAGCATCAGGTCCCTGACCGTTTGATTTGGCGCCCCAGGTCCCGGGGCCCCCGGCGAGCCGCGGGAACCCGCCCGCGGGTGACTCGCTGGGGTGGAGGCCCCGATTTTGAGACCTGGGAAATCGAAACGCGCAAGTACGAATTCATACGGTCAGAAACCTAGAACTCGTACTTCACCGCTATCTGCAGAATGCGTGGAGCGTTCGCTGAGGTTACGAACCCGAAGGCGGAAGGATTGCTTATATTTCCCCCCGGATTGTTGAACTGTGCGTGATTGAAGAGATTGAAGGCTTCGGCGCGGAACTCCGCCGTGTTGCTTTCGTGGATATGGAATTCGCGCAGCAGAGCCATGTCGGTGTTGTTCAAGCCGGGGCCGTGGAAGAACCTGCGCTGCGAATCTCCAAACGTGCCGAGCGCTTCCGGGGTAAAGAGCGCGGTATTGAAATATGCCTGACCTGCGCGCGGATTGTGGTTGCCGGCAAGATGACCTGGAGTGTAATTTGGCACATCCACGCCGCCGGTGCCCACCAGGGAGTGGTCGTCGTTCTCCGAAAGACCAACCGGGAGTCCGGTTGAAAATTTGGTGATGCCGGAAACGTTCCAACCCCCGGCAACCTTGTTCTGCCAGCTGTGGGCGCTGGTCAGCATGTCAAAGGGCAAGTGAATGGTGTAGCTCCCTACGAAATACTGCGTGAAATCGAAATTGGAAAGACTGTAACTCAGCTTCGGATTCAGGACATTAGTGACATCGGTTAATCCGGAGCCGTTGTCAAATGAACGGCCGTAGGTGTAGCCGAGCAGAACATTCCACAGCTTGCTGGAATGCCGAAGGCTCAGCTGCAGTGAGTTGTAGTTGGAAGTGGCATCGGAAGTCATATATCCATTGCTGCCCAGGTCGATGCCAAAAGGCGAGCGCGTGCTATTCACCACCGTGCCGTTGGCGAGCGTGTAGACGTTCTGCTCGCCGTACGGTCCGCATGGCGTTTGGCCGGGCGCCAGCGTAGACGCATTAAGCGAGAGGCAGAGCGCCGGGTTGCCGGGATTCGCCTCTTCAGACGTCATCAGATGGCGGCCCTGGCTGCCCACATAGTCCGCGCTGAACACTGTGTTTCCGCCAATTGCCCGTTGCACGCTGAGGTAATAGCTTTCCACATACGGAATCACAGCGTTCGGTTTCAGCAGGGCGGAGCCGCTGATAGGCTCGACCGACGCCCAGTTAAAGGTGGTGTCGGGGTTCGACTTGGAGACGTTGGTGGGCGGCCAAGCGAACGGGAACGGAGTGGGAATTTGAGCCAGATTCTGCGAATCGATATAAGGCGTCGACAAAATCACCGGGTAGGAGCTGTCGTAGAAGTCCCCGTACGGAGCGTCGCCCACCTCGATAAATCCGGACTCATCCTGGATGTTGGTGTAGAAGATGCCAAATCCGCCGCGAATGCTCATCTGGTTGCCGCCGGTAAGTTTGCCGAAGAGGCCCTCTTTGGAGCTTGGCTCATAGGCAAAGCCGATGCGCGGCGCAACATTGTGATAACGGGTTGGCGCCAGCGTTCTGGGCACTCCCGGATCTCCAGGCACCAGATATCCTGTAGGCGCGCCGGGGAAGACGACCGATTGCACGTTCGGGATAGCGGTCTCGAGTTTGTTGGTGGCGTCATACCAGGGCTGCATGATCTCCCACCGCACGCCGTAATTCAACGTCAGGTTGGGGAACGCTCTCCACGAATCCTCGGCATACGCGCCAACATAGTTGCTGCGCGTATCGAGCAGTTGCAAGGAGGCCTGGATGAAACCGAAAGATTGTTCCTCATCGCCCAGCAGGTAATCGGCAAAATCCAGGCCGGTCTCTGCGCCGTTGAACGAGAATTGTCCATTGATTGCGTAGTTGTTGCGTTCCATGATCTGGTCGTAGTGGTAGTTGGCGCCAAATTGAAATGTATGCGTGCCCACGACCTTCATGTAGTTGTCGAGCCACTGAAATGTGTTGTCGAAATGGGCCTGGGTTTCTACCGGATTGCCAAATGTGAAGTTATTGAAGCTGACGTTGGGTACGCCCTCGATTGAGGGATTGATATCGCCGATGCCGCCATTGCCCCACGGTGTCACAAATCCCAGGGAAGCCAGCGATACGGGCGCGTCGGTGGGATGGTTCGTGTGGTTCGCGCTACGCATATAGGTGAAGCGAAACGTGTTGACCTCATTATTCTTGAAGGTCGTTGTCAAGCCCACATTGGCCATCTGCGCCCGGCTCTTTGTAATTCCGGGAAACCCCGGCGCCGTATTGAGGACGGCTGAGCTGACGTTGGTCACGCCGCCGTAGGGATTGTTCACGTTGTCGTTATCGAGAAAGTAATAACCAAACACGCTGCCAAGGCGGGTATTCAAGTCGACGCGGCCCGCTTCTTTGTAGTCCTTGAGCGTCTGCGAATAAGCCGAGGTTTCGAAAAACGGTGTCGGCGTGCCGTTCTCCGATTCCGTCGTATTCGAGGGGGGGATATATTTCAGCATGCCCGCGGCGGCGGGGTCGATTGCGGTCGTCGGAATGGTTGCGTTGGGCAAGACGCACGCGCTGGAACTGGTGCACCCGGCGGTGTAATAGGGCTCGCCGGCAGTTACTGGATATCCGAGCTTCTTGGTAAGGTAACTGGCCCATCCGGAGCTACCCACCGTTCCCGTTAAGGCAGACGCCTGATCCATCAGGTTGCCGGTCAGGTCAGCGGTGGTGTAATCCTGGTAATTTGTCGTCGCTCCTATCGTTTGGTTGGTGCCCTGGAAATCGCCGAAGAAGAATGCCCGGTGCTTCTTAATGGGACCGCCAAAAGTGCCGCCGTAAATGTTCTGATCGAAAGCGCCACGTTTGCCCGCGGCGTAGTAGTTCGCGGCGTCGAGGTCGGTGTTGCGGAAGAATTCAAACCCTGAACCATGGAAAATGTCGGCGCCGCTCTTGGTCACCACATTGACCTGGCCGCCGCTGAAGTTGCCGTATTCAGCGTCGAAGTTATTGGTGATGACGCGGAACTCGGAAATGGAATCGAGATTCGGAATGATGGCCGCGCCATTGTTGACGCCGTCGTTCACGTCACCGCCATTGACCATGAAGGCGTTCGACGATTCGCGTCCGCCGTTAATCGACACGTTGCCCGGGTTTAAGTCGCCGGACACGCCACTGCTGTTTCCCTCCGTGGTTGCGCTGTAGGGCGAGACCCCCGGCTGCAACGCGAGCAAATCGGTATACGACCTGCCATTCAAAGGCACCGAGGTAATCTTCTGGCTTTCAATCACCTCGCCCAGTTGCGTGCTTTGCGTCTCAATCTGCAGCGCGTTGCTCGTCACTGAGACCGTATTCGTGACCTGGCCAAGCTGCAGTTTGATGTCGGAGCGCACCGCGGAGTTCGCATCGATTTTGATATCGGTCTGCCGAAAGGTCTCAAATCCTTGTTGAGACGCGGAGAGGGTGTAGGAACCGACGGGCAGAGCGGTGAAACTGTAAAAGCCGCTGTTATCGGTAACCACGGCCTGCCTCACGCCGGTTTCCTGATTCAAGGCGACTACGGTGACACGCGGCATGACCGCGCCGGTCTGGTCGGTCACGGTTCCGGAGATGGAGCCGGTGATGGCCGCATAGGCGGAAATCACCAGCACCAACGCCATCGTAAACGCCACGATGGCGCGGGAAAAGGACTTCGAGGGCAATCTGTTCATCATGGTGCGCAATCTGCTCATTCTGGAGGTCTCCTTGAAAGGGTTTTGTGGCTGCCGGTCTCCCAGCTTCGATTTTCGGGCAATCATGCCAATTATTCCAGCAGCGGGACCTAAAAACGCGCCGCCAGCAATAACTGCAATAGGGTCTAACTGAATACTACCGGCATAGCCACTGCCTGGGGTAGGAAGGCGCTATGGCGTTTCTTATTGATTTCCAACTCTTTGCGGGTGCGGTACTTCTAAGAATGAATGCAAATCGCGCCCGCGTCTACGGACAATTGATGCCGGTTCATATAGGCCAATTGTCCTATATCTGCAAACCGCCGCATGGGCCTTGCAGCCGGTGGCCGACTCATCACGTTCCAGTTTTGATGGGATCTTTTTCGCGGATGGCGGCTTGAGATTCTCTTTGCCAGGCCGGCATACTTCCTCCCGCATTTCATCTCGTGGCTTGAATCGGCGCCCGGCTTCGGTCTTTATAATGGGTTTTCACCCGGAGGTCCCCATGAGACGCCGTCAATTTCTTGCCGCATCCCTCGCCACATCGGCTTTGGCCCTTACCCATGAGGCAGGCGTAGCGCAAGCAGCGCCTGCTTCAGAACGCGAGTTCTATCTGATGCGCCGCTATGACCTGGGAAGTGGCCCGGAATCGAAACTGACGGAGAGTTATTTTTCCGGGGCGTTGATTCCGGCGTTGGGGCGCATGGGGCTGGGACCCGTCGGCGCTTTCCGGCTCGACTATGGGCAGCAAACGCCGGCCCACTATCTGCTCATTCCCGGCGCGTCGATCCAGACCCTCGCGGAACTGGAACTGCGCCTTGCCGACGACGCTGATTTTATGAAGGCCGCGGACCCGTTCTGGAACGCGACGGCCGCATCGCCTCCGTTTCAACGCGTGGAAGCTTCGCTGATGATTGCCTTCGAAGGCTGGCCGAAGCTGAAGCTGCCCGCCTCCTCCGCCAACAAGAGCAAACGCATCTTTCAACTGCGCACTTATGAGAGCCCCAGCAATGGAGAGCATGTGCGCAAGGTGGAGATGTTTCATTCCGGCGAATTTGAGATTTTCCTTAAGTCCGGCATGACTCCCGTGTTTTTTGGCGACAAGCTCATCGGCTCGCATCTGCCCAACCTGACTTACATGCTCTGCTTTAGCGAACTGGGCGAACTCGACCAGAAATGGATTACATTTCGCGCCAGCCCGGAATGGACGAAGCTCTCGTCGAACCCGCGCTACGCCTTTGACTCGATCGTGACCAATATCGGCAACCTGGTGTTGAGTCCGCTCGATTGTTCGCAGATCTAAGGAGATATTTGTAGGCCAGCGAACCCGCCCCGGCGGGCCAAGCCCTATCCCATCCCCTTCATCGAGCGCACTATAATCGCGGCATGCCCTTCTTTAGCGACCCGCGGCGGCGTTCGGTGGCCCTGCTCTCGGCGGGGGTGCTGTTGTTCTTCGCCTTGTTGGGCGCCCTGCAGGCGTTCAACACCTCCCACCTGCGATATCTCGATCCCGAGACCTACGGGGAGACGCTGGCGTTCACCGGACTTACAGTGCTGGTGTTCCTGCTCCTGATTCTTCTCTTGATGTTGCTGCTCAGGAACATCCTTAAGCTCTATTCGGAACAGAGCAGCAGCGCCTTGGGAGCGCGGCTGCGCACGCGGATGGTGCTGGGCGCGGCGCTGATCGCGGTGACTCCGGCGGCCTTCATGTTTCTGTTCAGCTTCCAGCTCATGAATCGCTCCATCGACCGCTGGTTTTCGCCGAACACCTCGGAGCTGCGCGAGGACTCGACCCGCGTGGTGGAGGAGCTGGTGCAATACGTGGCCGGCAATGCGCGCGTGGAAGCGGAGTCGATCGCGAATTCGGGCGCGGCGGATCAGCCGATGGCAAAGCTCAACGAAGAGTTGGGCTCTCATCGCATCACCCTGGACGGTGGATTTGCGGTGGTTTATCAGAAGAACCGGAGTGTGCTGGCCAGCTTTCAGGCTCCCCCGGAGTCGGGCCAGGCCACTTTGCTTTCCTGGATGGAATCCGGCGGCCGCAAAGGCGTGGCACTGCACGGGCGGCTTTCGGCGGCGCTCCTGTCAGCGGCGCAACGCAGTGATGAACCTACGCTGAAGATCGGCGGCGATGAATTCGCATTGGGGATGGCGGCGACCCCGTCGGGCAAGATCGTGGTGGTGGCGCTGCCCATGCCGCAAGGTCTGAATGAGACCACCGCACGCATTCGCGCCGGCGCGGCCGATTACTGGCAACTGTTTCGCACCCGCAATCGCATTCGCACCACGTTTTTCCTCATGCTTCTGCTGATCACAGTGTTTGTGTTTTTCTCCAGCGTGTGGCTGGCGGTCTTTCTCTCCAAGCAGATCACGCGGCCGGTGGAGGCGCTGGCGGACGCGATGAATGAGATCGCCGCCGGGAAATACGACCACCGCGTAGGAGCGATCGCCACCGGGGAGATGGCTGACCTGGTGAACTCCTTCAACCGCATGGCGGCCGACCTGGAGACAAGCCGCCGGATCGCCGAGACTTCGCAAGGCCAGCTCACCGCGGCCAACCTGGCCGTCGAGGAACGCCGCCGCGAGCTGGAGACAATTGTCGAAACCATTCCCAGCGGCCTGGTGACGCTGGACAGCGCCGGAATGGTGTTGCAGGCGAACCGGGCCTTCGCCGCGCTGATCGGGCAGCGCGACGAGTCGAGGCTGGCGGGAGCGAAGATCGAAACGCTGTTTCCGCCGGAGTGCGCCGACGACCTGGCCGGCGTCATCCGTCGCGGGCAGCGCATGGGCGCGGCTTCCGCGGAAATCGAGTTCCCCGCGCACGGCCGCAATCTGCATTTGGCCATCACCGGCGCCCGTCTGGAACTGGCTCACGGCAGGCCGGGAACGGTGCTGGTGGTCGAAGACACCACCGAGCTGCTGCGCGCCCAGCGGCAACTGGCATGGAAAGAGGTGGCGCAGCGCGTGGCCCACGAGATCAAGAACCCGCTCACGCCCATCGCGCTCAGCGCGGAGCGGATCGGCAAGCACCTTGACCGTGGCCGAATCGACTCGCCGACCATTATCCGCAAGTGCAGCGAGATCATCCTGGGTTGCGTGGGCACTTTACGCACACTCGTCGACCAATTCTCAGCGCTGGCGCAGTTTCCCGCGCCACAGCCGCGCCCCTGCTGCATGAACCAGGTGGCCGAGGAGGCGCTGGCCCTCTTTGCCGGCCGGCTCGACGGCATCGCCATCGAGCGCGACTTCGAGCACGGCCTGCCGACGGTCTATGCCGACCCGGATGCCATCCGTCGCGCCTTGGCCAACCTGATCGACAACGCCGCCGAAGCTATGCAGGGCAGCCTGCTGCGCGTGCTTGGCATTCGCACCGCCCTCAGCGAGGATGGAGGGGCTGTCGAAGTCGCCGTATCCGACACCGGGCACGGGCTCACCGACGAGATTCGCGAGCGGCTCTTCCTGCCTTTTTATTCCACCAAGCATCGCGGCACCGGGTTGGGTTTGGCCATCGCCGCCAAAATCGTGCAGGAACACGGCGGTTCCATCCGCGCCGAATCCAATAGCCCCAAAGGCGCGCGCTTTTTGCTGCGTTTGCCGTTGATGGAGTCGAATGGACAAACGGCGGCTCTCGAGGCTGGGGCCGCCACCGCGGCGAAAGGGCTCTCTTGATGAATCACGTGCTGGTCGTGGACGACGAGACGGAGATTCGCACCTCCCTCGAAGAGATTCTTCGCGAGGAAGGGTATGGCGTGGCCAGCGCGGCCACGGCTACCGACGCCGTGGTTTTGTTGCAGGACGCGCCCTACGACGTGGTGCTGCTCGATATCTGGCTGCCCGACCGCGACGGTCTCGAAGTGCTGAGCGACATCCGCCAGATGCATCACGACACCCGGCCGGAGGTGGTGATCATCAGCGGGCACGGCACCATCGAAACGGCGGTTAAAGCCACCAAGCTGGGCGCATACGACTTTTTAGAAAAACCCCTTTCGCTCGATCGCACCTTAATCGTGCTCAAGAACGCGGTGGAGGCGCGGCGGTTGCGCATCGAGAACGAGGAATTCAAGCGGCAGTTCAGCGCCGGCTCGGTGCTCACCGGCGAGAGCGTGCCGGTCAAGGCGCTGCGCCAGCAGATTCGCCTCATGGCGCCCACCAATGGCCGGGTGCTGATTTATGGCGAATCCGGGACCGGCAAGGAGCTGATCGCGCGCTCCATTCATGCCGAAAGCCTGCGCCGCGACCGCGTCTTCATGGAGCTGAACTGCGCGGCCATTCCCGAGGCGCACATCGAGACTGAGCTCTTCGGCTACCGGCACGGCGCGCAGCCCGGCGGTCCGCTGGAACAGCGCGGCACGCTGGAACGCGCCGACGGCGGAACGCTGTTCCTCGACGAAGTGGGCGATATGAGCCTGAAGACGCAAGCCAAGGTGCTGAGCGCGCTCGACGACCAGATGTTTACGCCTCTCGGCGGCGCGCAACCGGTGCGCGTGGACGTGCGCGTGATCGCCTCCACCAACAAAGACCTCGAAGAGGAGATCGCCAAGGGCAATTTCCGCGAAGATTTGTTTTACCGACTCAACGTGGTTCCCTTTTTCGTGCCCCCGCTGCGTGAGCGCAGGCAGGACATTCCGCCCTTGGCGCGCGAGTTTCTGGCCGATTTCGGCCGCCAGTACGGACGGCCCCGTATCGAGATCGGCGAAGAGGCGCTCCAAGTCCTCATGGCCTACCACTGGCCGGGGAATGTGCGCGAACTGCGCAATGTCATTGAACGGGTTCTGATCCTCAATCCCCGCGTGCTGCGCATCGAGCGCAAACATCTGCCGCCGCTGACGCACAAATCCGGCTCCCGCTCCACCGGCGAATTTTCCAGCCTGCAGCAGGCGCGCGAGGCTTACGAACGCGAGTACATCCTCAAGAAAATAGAAGAGGCCCGCAACAACATCAGCCATGCCGCCGAGCTGCTGGGTTTGGAGCGCAGCCATCTTTATCGCAAAATGAAGGCGCTGGACATCGTCGTCCGCGAGTAGCCCCGGAACGACATTCCCTGGTCAATTGGCCGCGGACCCGCAGCTCCGTGGCGCTCGCCGGTCTTTCCCCCTGATGCGCCGTTCCGTCTTAATCCCGCGAAGATCGGTCGCGCCCTGGCGGCCATCCGCCCGGTTGGATTTCCGGTTCGTAAGGGACTTCCATCGACGAAGGCAGAATGATCGGCCCTGAAGCGGAGGCAGGTGGCGATGATCTGGCTGGCGCCTCAGACTCCGCGCCCGCAACCTGCTTGTTCTTTGGCTCAATCTCCTCGGCCGTCGGCTCCCGGCCGCTGGTGAGCATCTTGTTCAGGTTGGGGAAATCGACGCGATGCGCCTCCACAAAGTCAACCCCGTCGGCCGTCAGCGTGTACTGCGCATTGTCCCCCTTGCTGACGTACCCCTTCTTCAATAGATACCAAAGCGTGAATTCCAGGTAGTCGCGCGGAAAACCCATCCGATCTTCAATTTCGGCAAGAGAAACTTCAGGCAAATTCGTGCTCGCGCGCCGCCGATGATAGAGAACCGCCAGCACCGCCAGGCGGCGGTTCAGCTCGCCTTCCATGCTGTCCATGAAATCGATCGACTCCGAGAACGGCTCGGACGGTTGCTGCCTGCGCGACGCATCGTATTGGGCCCGGCGCACCCTGTCTGACAACACGTCATAGGCGGTCTTGAGCATACGAAAATGTTCGGGATTACCGGACCCCGGATTGTCCGGATGAAAGCGCGCCGCCAGGAATCGATAAACGCGATGAATCGTGTCCACGTCGGCGTTCGGACTGATTTGAAGAAACTCGTAGTAGTCGATCATTAGGGATTCGAGCCTGTTCTTGGCGTTTCGAGACATTTTAACCTACTCCGAAATGGCCATGGAATCCCACGTTCGGTCGCAACCCGCATCGCAGTAACGTGGCCGTGCGCAGCACATGGTACTCTAAAGCGAAACCAGAGAAAGTGCATCTCGGAGCCGCGCATTGAAGTCGGCGCGACGCTAAGGAGCGGCGACCCGCCACGGCAGCTGGCGAGACACAGTATTTCTGGTTTCGCCGTAGCCCCCATGCATCCGGCAGAAGTTGCAGTTGACCAACCCGAGACTCCTGCCGCTCCGCGCGAGCGCTCCTGGCTCTTCAACTTCCTTATCGCACCCGACGCCGTTATCTCGATCGGCCTGGTTAGCGGCGCGCTCTCCTACCTCCTGCGCAATGAGGGAGTCGATCCTGCGCGCGGCGCCAGCATCGTGGCTTTGCTGGCGCTGCCGCATGCGACTTATTTCCTCTGGGGCCCGGCGACCGACTTCTGGATGCGCCGGCGCACCTGGCTCATGGTTGCGGCCGCGGCTGCCGCGGCCCTCTTGCTATGGGCCTTCCATCAACCCCGCCTGGTTGCGCCGGAAGCCGTCGCGCTGCTGTTCCTGAGCGCCTGCTGCGGCGATTTCGTAGTGGCTGCCTGCGGCGGCATGATGGGCGCCTTGCGCAGCGAAACCAATCGCCGCCGCGCAGGCAGCTTTTATCAAAGCGGGTCGCTGGCCTTCGGCGCCATCGCGCTTACGGCGTTGGTCTCGCTGGCGCGGCAGGTCCCACTGGGCGCCCTGGGCTGGATCCTCGCCGCCATGATTGCCCTGCCTTCTCTCGCCGCTCTGGCCACTCCGGCACAGGCCGTCCTCACCGGACAAAACGCCTGCGAAACCGCAGCGCGCATCTGGCGGGAGTTCCGTCTCACCTTCCTGCGTTGGGAGGCCATTCCTTACACCCTGCTCATCACCTTTCCCATGTGCAGCGGCGCCATGATCGGCCTGCTTCCCAGTTTGGCCCGCGATTACGGCGTTTCCGGTGCCCAGGTGGCGTGGATCAACGGTCTGGCCGGCGCGCTGCTCGCCACCGCAGGCGCGCTGGCGGCGTCGTTGATCCCCGTGCGGGTGCGCGCGCCCATCGCTTTCCTGACAGCCGGCCTTTTCAATGCGGCCACGCTGGCCATCCTGGCTCTCGGTCCCCAGCGGCCGGCCGTCTATTTCGCCGGAACCGTGCTCTTTCTTTTCACCATCGGCGCCTGCTACGCTCTGTTCACCGGTGTGGCCCTGGAGTTCATGGGCAGCTCCGGTAAGAGCGGCAGCTCGCGCTACGCCATCATCAACTCCCTCGGCAATCTCCCCGTCGCCTACATGTCCTGGGTCGACGGCAGGGGTTACGCGCATTGGGGCTCCCGCGCCATGCCCGGCATCGACGCCATTCTCAGCGCCACTGGAGCCGCGCTCCTGCTGGCGCATTTCGTCATCAGCCGCCGGTCCAAACGGGCGACGGCTCCAACCGGCGAAATGTCGACCTGAAAAGACCATGGCCTATCCGTCCAAAATCGGACGTCGATTTGCGAAATCGGACACACATTCGCCGTGCCACAGCAAGGAGCCAAAGGTTATCTCATTCCGCGCCCGATATATCAATCCTCAGTTCGCCGATCCGATTTGGAAACGGAATTGCTGTCGCTTGCAGTCAAGAGGTTCAGCCATGGCTTATTTTGAGCGCATGCGGGACGTAATCTCCGGGCCTTTTAGCGCCGATGTGATCCGGCAGCGGACAGCGGCCGGATGGCAGATGGTCTCCATCGAATGGCGGCGCGAGTTGCCCGACGCCGAGGCGCCGGCGGAAGGCGTCTTCAGCGAGGAGATCCCCTACGGCTTGCGCATCTCAGAGGATTGCAAACGGCTGGAGACCGAACCGCGCGAGCGCCAGGCGCTGATGGAGATGATGGACGGCTTAGCCCAGGATTTTCCCTATTCGGCCATCGTCAGCGCCCTCAACGAGAAGGGATTTCGCATGAGAGACGGCCGGCCCTGGAATCGCGTGGCCGTCTTCAATATGATTCCCCGGCTTATCGAGGTCGGGCCGCAGCTTTTCTCTTCGGAGGAATGGCGAAAGCGGCGGATGCACTTCGAACGCGCTCTGCCGCCCCAAGAAAATTGATGCCGAATTGACCACTGCGACGGAATTCGCGCCGCGTACCGGGAGTCCCCGCTGCCCGGTAAGATGGGCGCCCAAGCCGGAATTTGGCGCGGCGCAAAATGCGGTAGGCTCCCGGTTTTGCCGTAGAATCTGGGTATGACTGACCGCATGTCGCTTACCCTTGCCCAAGCTGATCCCGTTGTGGCCGCTGCCCTCGAACAGGAAACCCTCCGCCAACACGAGGGCCTCGAGATGATCGCCAGCGAAAACTTCGTTTCCGAAGCCGTGCTGGAGGCCGCCGGCTCCATCTTCACGAATAAGTACGCTGAGGGGTACCCCGGGCGCCGCTACTACGGGGGCTGCGAGTTTGCCGACATTGTGGAGAACCTGGCTCGCGACCGCGCCCGCCAGCTTTTCGGCGGCGAGCACGTCAACGCGCAGCCGCACTCCGGCTCCCAGGCCAACGCCTCAGCTTACGCGGCAGTGTTACAGCCCGGCGACACGATCCTGGGCCTGGATCTTTCCCATGGCGGCCATCTCACCCATGGCCACCGGCTGAGCTTCAGCGGCAAACTGTACCGGCCCACTTTCTATCACGTGCGGCGCGACACCGAGCAGATCGACTACGACGAGCTCGAAGCCGTGGCCGAAAGCGAGAAACCGAAAGTCATCATCGGCGGCGCCAGCGCTTATCCGCGGCTGTGGGACTTTGCCCGCATGCGCCAAATCGCCGACAAAGTGGGCGCCATTTATATCTTCGATATGGCGCATATCGCCGGCCTGGTGGCGGGCGGCGTGCATCCTTCGCCGGTGCCGCATGCGCACATCACTACGACCACCACCCACAAGACGCTGCGCGGCCCGCGCGCAGGCCTCATCATCTGCACCCAGGATCTGGCGCAGGCGGTGGACAAAGCCGTTTTTCCCGGCCAGCAAGGAGGGCCGCTGGTGCACGTTGTCGCGGCCAAAGCGGTGGCGCTCGGCGAGGCGCTGCGTCCGGAGTTTCGCGCCTACGCGGCGCAAGTCGTGGCCAATTGCAAGGCGCTGGCCGAAGCGCTCTCCGAAGCTGGTTTCCGCCTCGTTTCCGGAGGCGCTGACAATCACCTAATCCTGGTCGACGTCTTCCAAAAGGGCATGTTGGGCTCCGAAGCCGAGTTGGCGCTGGGCAAGGCCGGCATCACGGTCAACAAGAACTCCATTCCGTGGGACACCAATCCTCCGCTCAAGCCCTCGGGCATTCGTGTGGGCACCCCGGCGCTCACCACGCGCGGCATGAAGGAGCCGGAGATGCGGCGGATTGCGGCGTGGATCGCCAAGGCCCTTGAGAGGCGAAACGACGACGCAGCTTTAGAGCGCATCCGCGGCGAAGTGGCGGAATTAGCCAACCAGTTTCCGCTCTACGCGTGGCGGCGCGCGCCGGTTGCAGTTCACGCCTGAGGCGGCGCGCATCGAAATCCACCGCAAAACAAGTTGATTCCCATTGCCCGGTTCGATCTACCGTGGTTAAATGGCCTATCCGGGAAACTCGCGGCCCGAGTTACACGAGATTTCCCGGTTGCGCTCAGCACGGCTTCACGGAATGCGCCCGCCCCAACGAGCAAAGCAGAAAGAGCGCGGCGCCACACTGTTAACGATCGCTCAAGGAGGAAATCATGCGCGCAGCACAGATTGCTCTTGTCGCTCTGCTGGCAGCCTCACTGCCGGCGCTTGCTCAGCGCGGCAACCAGCCGCACGCCAAGCCGCCGGCCCATGGACCGACGGCCTATCACGGTGCTCCTCACACTTACGAGCCTCAGCATAATTTCAGTGACAAGCAAGGCCATCCCAGCGCGCCGCACGTCGATGGCAAGACATGGGTAGGTCACGACACCGGCCCCAACGATCCCCACTATCATCTTGACAACCCCTGGGAGCATGGCCACTTCACCGGCGGTTTCGGCCCGTCGCACCGGTGGCGGCTTGTGGGTGGGGGACCCAGCCGCTTCTGGTTCAACGGTTGGTATTGGAGCGTAGCGCCGTACGATGTGGGTTACTGCGACGGCTGGTTATGGGACTCTGACGAGATCATCATCTATGACGATCCCGACCACGTCGGCTGGTATCTCGCCTATAACGTGCGCCTCGGCGTCTATGTCCACGTGATGTATCTGGGTTAGAGCCATTCGCCTTAGAACATGCGATCCAGCAACAATGGACAACCGCGCAGGTTCAATCGATCGCTAGAAAAGACGCCGCATTCTACGCGCTACAAAAAACGCGTGACGGAGAAATATGGAATAAGCGGGAATCCATCCGGACGTGTGCGCTTCCAGAGCACTTCTCCTTCACATGTAGCCCTTGCAACTTCAATCGAAGGTGACGATTCCTTGAGGAAATCGCTACTTGAGTTCCCGGCTTCGGTATACAGCAGAAGGAGAAGTGCTATAAGTTGTCAAAGTTGTTGGTGGGACTGGGCAAGC
>JASHTU010000277.1 GCA_030040395.1 Acidobacteriaceae bacterium | reverse complement strand
TCCACAATCTTGTCGTTCTGGGCGACAAAGTAGCGGTCGAAAGCGTTGGTGCTCTGGTCGAGGTTGGTGCAGTAAATCTCCAGCCGGTCGCCGAGCTTGGGGAACTTGTCGCCGTCGTTCCACTTCAACGCGCCGTATTCCGCGCCCTGGACGCCAACGGTCAGCCAGGGCATGTCCTTGACCTCGTCGGTGGGCTTGGCCAGGGCCTTGGCGCCGTAATCGGTGGTGATGATGTTGGGATGGTGCTCGCTGTCTACGGTGGTCAGGATGGTCAGCGCGGGTTTGAAGTCGTTGTATCGCTTCATGTCTCCGTCCTGTCCGCCGACGATGAAGTATTCGGTGTCCATGAACACATAGGAGCCGCATTCCAATTCGGACAATCCGGTCTCGTGATCGATGTTGTAGGTGCCGGTTGAGCCGCCGGACATGATATTGACGGGCAAGCCGGCTTTGAGCGCCAGATCCTTGCTTTCGCGCGCCCCGGCGAGCACCTCCATGGACTTCTGTTTCCGGTTTTCAAAACCCTTGGTGTGGGCAGCGGCTCCGGAATAGGCCATGAAGCCTTCAAATTGCATGTGCTTGCAGGAGTCGATTTTCTTGGCCAGATCAACCGCCGGCTGTCCGCAGTCGATGCCCTGCCGCGCCATGCCTGCATACACCGACACCGCGATCCGGACTTTGGCTTTATGGGCCTCCGCTGCCTCTTCCACCCAGTCCACGACCTGCGGGTCGTCGGCCACGAACATAAACGTGGGGTCCTTCTTGGAGAGCGCAATGGCGCGCTGGGTGTTGTTGACGCCGACAGGCTGCTTTGTCCATAGAACGCCTTTGATGCCCGCATCGGAGAAAAGCTCGGCCTCAGCGATGGTGGCGCAGGTGAGCCCGATGGCTCCCGCAGCCATCTGATATTTGGCGACGTCCACGCTTTTGTGCACCTTGACGTGGGGCCGCACGTGGATGCCGTTGGCTTTGGAGGTGTCGGCCACGTGCTGCACGTTGGCCTTGAACATGTCGAGGTCGACCACGATGCACGGGGTGGGCAGCATGTCCTTGGTCATGCCGCTGAAGTCGCGCTGGGCGATGCGCGACTCAAATTCCGTGATGGAGCAGTCTGCCGGACAAGTCCCGGAAGTGGTTGTGGCAGCCCGGCCGCGTGTGATTGCGAAAAGGCCCACCGCAGCGCCGGTGGAGGCAGATAGGAATTCGCGACGCGTAGTCATCTGGAGGTCTCCTAGGGTGAGAGTTTTCAGGAACGCAAGCCAGAAATGAGGCCGGGTGGGGAAACTCATTCCCGGTTACAGGTCCGCCACGAGTGCCCCCATCGTATGACGCGTAGCACTGCTTGTCAACGGGCAAAGAGCGGGGTTCGTGTCTTCATCGGCTGTCTGCCCATCCTTCGAAACAAAGCCGGTGGATGGATGCGGCGCCCCCAGCTGCGGCTCGACAAGGGCGGGCGACGCCGCGATTTCTGAAAAAACTCTTACGGAATTCTGCCCTTTTTGGTTTTGATCAGAAGTGCGTCCAGGGCGTAGTTGGCGATGTTGTCGGCGTTGTTGATGGCTCGATCGGGATAAAGGGTGGCAAGTTGGCGATCCCGAACGGGGTCGTTGCAGACATTGCCGTCGGCGAGCCTTTCGTCGGCAGCGTCCAGGATGGAATGGGCAAATTCATGGATGACGGTGCCCACGCGCGCATCCATTACGGTGGTGAAGCGCTTCGTGAAGTCGTCGCTCAAGTCCCAGAAGCCTTCGCCTAACCAGATGTTGGCCTGGTTATTGTTGCCCCGGTAGGCGTGGCCGAATTCGTCGTTGGCCGCATAATCGTCGTGCACGTTGACGGCTTGTTTGCAGACGATCAGTTCGAGCCGATCATAGTTGTCCTTCACGGTTTTTTCCCGGGCTGTATCGCGGGCGCCAAACCACATCTTGTAAAGGTCGTCATGTTCGTTCTTTTTCAAAAATCCACCGCTCTGGAAGGACTCGCGAGCGGCCTCGATTGCGGATTTCACAGTGCCGATGGTGTCGAACACAACTTTTCGATGGACCTTGGTATAGTCGTTGTCGTCGGTGAGATAGGTGTTGGTTTGCACATCGTGCGTGACTCCCGGCTGGCTTGCGGCATGGGAACCTTCTTCGTTCCGGATATAGCGCCATAGGCGTTGCACGGGACCGAGGCCCTGCTGGTCCAGCCTGCGGTTTCGGGTGGTGTTGGTCTGACTCTGCTTGATGTTCTGCCAAGCATCGAATGCGGCACGGAGCTGCTGAATGGTGGCGGTGGGCGGGTTCTTTTGGTAGTTCTTCAGAGCGGTGTCAAGGTTCTTAAGGGCGGTGCTGCGAGGATAGCCGCGCTTCTTGGTGAGAGTTTTCCAGGTTTGAAAATTCATGTTCTTGGCCCTCCTTGACACAGGTGTGAAGAGGCATGAGCCGCGACGCGGCCTGAGAAGAAATGCCCTACCCCATCCCGGAAAAGCTGCCGCGCCGGGTGATAATGCCAAGCAATCTATTGATGCCGCCGGTCGGGCTGCCGAGAGCGATGTCTTGGCGAAGGACTCTCTGGTCGCTTTTGGCCACCATCACGATCGATTTGAAGTCGGCGTCGAGGGTTTTGTGTTTTTCTTGTTTGTTGTCCAACGCGGGCGTTTCCTTCGGCTCTTGCCTAGCCCGACTTCTTATTCTTTGTCCCTGCTCCCATACGGTCTCAGTAGGGTTAACCCTTCCGATATATCCGCGACAGCAGGTCCAATAGACGTGCCAATCTGCTTCTTCCGGCGACAGCATTTTGAGGAACGCAAGGATCGAGCTGAGGGGAAGATTGGTTTTGTCGCGCGGGTAGAGGACATAGGGATCGGGGCTGCCGTGCGGATCCTGCGCCACTCTCCGGAAGAATGCGGTGATCTTTTCGTCGTGCTTGACGTTCATATCCGCGCACAGATAATGCTGCGGAACGTTGGCTCGGGGAGGGTCCGAACCCTCTTCCTGGAGGAGCTGTCCTCCCATGAAGGCGGTGCTGAGACCCACCGAGGTGTCGCCCAGGGGCGCGAGCCAGTGCATGGTGATCTTGTCCGGTATTTGAATGGGGGCTGCTTGCCCGTCTACGCGGCCATGGCCAATCAGGTACACGGTTTTGAGGCTCATGCCTGTTTCCTCCTTGCTTTGCGCGACCGGGGAATGGCGATTTGGGGGATTGCTGGGTTTCGAGGGGAACCTGCGTTTCCGGGAAACCTGCGTTTCCAGGAGGGACCCATCATACCACTCCCGAAAACGGAAAAGGGGCTCATCTTGCGATGAACCCCTGGGGTTGAAGCGTCGGCTTGATTTCGCTGTCGCGCGTGGTCGCTAATTTGCAGGGCGACCGGCAATGGCCGCCAGTTCCCTACTTGACGGCGAGCGCCTCGGCGGCCTGCTCGGCCAGCTTGGCGGCCTTGTGGGTTGCCTCCCAGGTGAATTCCGGCTCGGAGCGGCCGAAGTGGCCGTAGGCCGCGGTGAGCTGGTAGATGGGCCGGCGCAGGTCGAGACTCTCGATGATGCCCTTGGGGGTGAGCGCAAAGTTCTTGCGGATGAGATCGGTGAGCTGAGCGGCGCTGAGCTTGCCGGTGCCGAAGGTTTCGACCAGAACGCTGACCGGCTCTGCTACGCCGATGGCGTAGGCAAGCTGGACTTCGACTTTTTCCGCCAGGCCGGCGGCCACGATGTTCTTGGCGATGTGGCGCGCCATGTAAGCCGCGGAGCGATCGACCTTGGTGGGATCTTTGCCCGAGAAGGCGCCGCCGCCGTGGCGTCCCATGCCGCCGTAGCTATCGACAATGATTTTGCGGCCGGTAAGGCCGGTGTCGCCCATGGGACCGCCGATGACGAAGCGGCCGGTGGGGTTGATGTGATACTTGGTGTGCTCGTCGAGCCACTTGGCCGGTAGCACGGCCTGAATGACATGCTTGAAAATGTCGGCGTGGAGTTCGTCGTTGGAGACGCTTTCAGCGTGCTGGGTGGAGATGACCACCGCGTCGATGCGCGCGGGCTTGCCCTGTTCGTCGTACTCGACCGTGACCTGGCTTTTTCCGTCGGGACGCAGGTAGGGCAGCTTGCCACTTTTGCGCACGTGCGTGAGCTGGCGGGTGAGCTTGTGGGCCAGTGAGATGGGCGCGGGCATCAGCTCGGGGGTCTCATTGGAGGCGTAGCCGAACATCATGCCCTGGTCGCCGGCGCCGCCCGTGTCGACGCCCTGGGCGATGTCGCCAGACTGCTTGTTGATGGACGAAATGACGGCGCAGGTGTTGGCGTCGAAGCCATAAAGGGCGTTGTCGTAGCCGATGGAGGCGACCACGCCGCGGACCAGGGTCTGGAAATCGACGTAAGCCTTGGTGGTGATTTCGCCGGCGATGACCACCAGACCGGTGGCGGTGAGGGTTTCCGCGGCGACGCGGCTATAGGGATCCTGATCGAGGCAGGCGTCGAGGATGGCGTCGGAAACCTGGTCGGCAATCTTGTCAGGATGGCCTTCGGTGACTGACTCGGAAGTAAATAGGAAACGGTCGCTCAAGTTTGAAACTCCTTCGCGTTGCGGGATGAAAGTACCAGGGGACGTATGCGCGGTCGGAACGCGCGTCGAGGAAGCCCAATGCAGAATCGTGGAACTCCGCCCCGAAAGACCCGCTGGCGGCCGACCCGGTTCCGATCGACCGGCGACGGCAGGGGCAAGCCTTTGGCTGTATCCCTTTCATGGTAACCGGGCCGGCGGCGGGGAGCAATGCTTCGCAGCGAATGGGAGGAAATCGCCGTTCAAAGGGAGCAATCGGCGCTTGAGGAGTTGGGGTTCGGGGCGTGGGTGCTGGGGGTGGCCGGTCAATGAGGGAGGGGGTGAGGAAGGGAGGGGGTGAGGCGCGTCAGCTCTGAATCCGGGACAGAATGCGGGCAAGCATGGCGTGCACGGAGGCCCATCCGGCTTGGACGTTCGACGAGAGGTGGCGCCAGGGCAAAAAAGTAGACCACCATCCGGCGCGGAAGCCAACGTAGCGCACGGTGAAAAATGCGCCCGCGGCAACGGCCAGAGCCAGCAGGAGCGCGCCTACCCAGCGGACGCGGACCTCGACAGCTTCATGGTGCAGAATGCGGGCTTTGCCCACGTTGGAGGCGAAGGTGGTCCAACCGCGGTCGTCCTCGGTCATTTCTCCCGAAGCCCTGCAGGCTTTGAGAAAGCGCTCCGTCCAGTCGCGCTCATCAAGGCCGACGGCGCCGGCGTAACCGCGCACGATGCCCTTGCTGAGGATGCCGCCGGGCAAAAGACGAAATCGCTCCTGCTCCAGCGCGACCAGGTGCCGCTGACTGATCTTCGTGACCGCCGCAATTTGCTCAAGCGCAATGCCGCGGGCTAACCGCTCCATGCGCAGGTCTTCTCCAAAGCTACTCATCGGCGACGAAAAACAGGTAATACCTAAAGGTACCCAAAGAGGTTGTACCTTTCACGATAAACCCGGGTTCAAATCCCGTCAAAACAATTTTAACTCCCTTCTTCCCTTTTTGATTCAAGGGTATGGTCCTCTCCCGTATCTGACTTTGTTACCCTGAAGGCAGGATCATTGAGCCTGTCAGGCGCGGTGATGGCGCCCACCTGGTCCGGGAACTCAAGGGAACGGCCCTCTGCGCCCCTGGTCAAAAAAGCCGGGCCAGCCGGGCAGGACGGGCGCGGCGCCGGAGGCCGAGAGAGATGAACAAGCTGATCTTCGCCAATCTGCTGCATCGCCCGTTGCGCTCGATCATCAGCGTGCTCGCCGTGGCCATTGAAGTGATCATGATTCTTTCCATCGTGGGCATCTTCATGGGAATGTTGAACGACCAGAAGCAGCGCACCAACGGGATTGGGGCGGACATCATGGTGCTGCCGTCGAACGCCAGCTATTTCAACGGTGTGAGTGGGGCCGCGATGCCGGCCAAAGATGTGGAGGCTTTCCGGCGCATGGCGCACGTGACGGTGGCTTCGCCGGCCATCCAGCACTTCCAGACTACGGGCACCATCGAGGTCATTTACGGTATCGATTATTCCAGCTTCAACGCCCTGAAGCCGTTTGTGTTTCTGGCGGGAGGGCCGTTTCAGGGGCCAAACGACGCCCTGGTGGACCAGGTATGGGCGCACAGCCATAGTCTGCAGGTGGGCGATACCGTCAACCTCCTCGGCCATGCATTCCGCATCTCGGGGATCGTGGAGCCGGGCAAAGGCGGGCGTGTGATGCTGCCGATCACCACCATGGGTGACTTGATGGGCTCGCCCGGAAAGGCGTCGCTTTTCTACATCAAAGTCGACAATCCGACCAACGAGCAGGCGGTGATTCAGGGAATTCACTCCACGCCTGGCCTCGAAAACAATGAAGTGCTGACCATGAACGACTGGCTTGACCAGATGACGCCCGACCGGCTGCCAGGATTCAACATCGCTCTGAACGCGGTGACCGGCATCGCGGTCATCGTGGGGTTCCTGGTGATTTTCCAGGCGATGTACACGGCGGTGATGGAGCGCACGCGGGAGATTGGGATCCTGAAGTCGATGGGCTCGTCGAAGGCGGACATTGTGAGCGTGGTGCTGCGCGAGTGCGGGGTGCTGGCCGCGGGCGGCGTGGTGCTGGGCATTGCGGGCACATACGGGGTGCGGCTTTTGATTTTGCACCTCTTCCCTACCCAGCACTTCGAGGTGACCGGGGCGTGGATGGCGAAGGCGGCGGCGATCGCTTTTGGAGGCGCGCTATGCGGAGCGCTGTATCCGGCGTGGATCGCGGCCCGCAAAGATCCAATTGACGCGCTGGCCTACGAATAAAGCCTGGCCGTGCGGTCCTCAGGAGCTCAAGCCCACCTCTGATAATTTTTTCCGCAGCCACGTCGATTTTGCCTGGTCTATGTAAGGGCTGGAGCCTGTACATTTCGAGCTGGGGCCCAAACCTTGGATTCATGGCAGAGGTCTTAGACAGGTTCCGACATGGGCATTTATTTGACTCCCGGAGCCACAGTCTGTAGTGTTTTTTGCCGTAGAGAATTGTCAGCGAGATGGGGTGGACGGGGATCCTGGTTTTTGACCGGGTCTCCGACGGGGGGTGAGCATGTCATTCCAGGCCTTCATGAACGATCCGAAGGGCTATTGCATGATTCACGAGATGCAACTCAATGGATCTGGCGCAAACCTTGTGCCTGCCGCGATGACGCGCGCCGCGCCAGTGGCCAACGCAGCACATGGAACCTCCATTCAATTTACGCATAACGCTAACGTAGAGATGACGATGAATGTGCAGGCCGGGGCCAAGACCAGCCATGCGAACACAACCGTGGGCGGAGTGACGCGCATCGCGCTTAGCAAGGTGAGGCTTGCGAATAAGCGACAGGTGACCTATGTGCCGGCGGTGGGCGGCGCATTCCCGAATCTGCGCATCCTGCCCTGGAGCGGGACCGATGTGACTTTCATGCAATTGAACGGCGGAGCCAATTTCGCGGTCACGGGCCCGCTGACTGGCTGCACGGTGTCGGTGGTGCGGCATGCGGGCGGGCTCTGGTTTTTCCACGCGAATTTCGCGGGCGGAGGTGGCATGGCGGCTATCAACCATGCGACCAAACGGCAAATGATCCAAAACGCGGGGGCTATTGTAGGCATTCCTCTTGCCGCCAACTACTTCTATTGCGAGTATGGGCCGGGACATACCTACAATGGACTTGGCTTTGTCTGGGGCCGTGCCCGGGCCGGCGGGGTTTGGAAATTCTACGTACACTCGATCGAGCCTGCCGCGATTCTTGGGAACGCGACCGACGATTCCAAATGGGCCGAGCTTTGACCCCGCGGCTTCGCTCCGTCGAAAATCATTGCCGAGCGCGGCGTCGCCCCGACGGGGCTGGCCGGGTAGAATGGACAGCGTTCCCAGGACTTCGTTCTGGGCTGACCAAGACTGCTCCCTTCGGGAGCGAGCATGTTGCCGTGCGCTGGTTTGCATGCTAGCTCCTAGCCAAGGGCTACGCCCTTGAAATCCCGTAGAGCAAGGGGTCAGGGGTCAGGGATCGCCGCTTAACGCGTTAAGACCGCTTCGAAGCTGATAGAGCAGTCTTGTTCAGGATTGAGTGGCGAGAATCTATGGAAGCGCGTCAAGACGAAGGTGAGGCTGCACCGTGAGATCGGCGGCACAACTGGTGGAGCTGGACGAGATTCGCGCGGCGGCGGCGCGCATTGCTTCGATCGCCGTGAAGACGCCGCTGGTGCGAGCGCCGTTTCCGGCCGTCGCTGGC
>JASHTU010000276.1 GCA_030040395.1 Acidobacteriaceae bacterium | reverse complement strand
GATGGGCAATACCGCGGCCCAATTCCTTGGATTCGCCCCGAATACATCGCGCTCCGGTGTACGTTCTCGCGGATCAGCTGCAGCGTCTCCGGCGTCGTGAACGCGATGTGGCAGCTCACCTGCGGCTGCACGATCCTCTTGGTCCGAAAGCTGAACGGCGTAGGCTCGGCGTCGCCCGGCTGCTCCTCAAACATCTCCCACCGGATCGTCCGCCCATCCAATCGCGGCGGCGTGCCGGTTTTGAGTCTGCAGGTCCGAAGTCCAAGAGCACGGAGAGCCTCACCCAACAACACGCTGGCCGGTTCCCCGCTCCGGCCTGCCGGATACTGCTCTTCCCCGCAGTGAATCAGCCCATTCAGAAAGGTGCCCGTGGTAATAATCGTTGCCCCCGCCATCAGCCGGCGCCCGTCGCGCAACTTCAGCCCCACCACGCGCCGAAAAGGCCGCACCGGCCGCGGCAGCTCCGTCACCTCATCAATCCCAAACCCCTCCGCGCCTAATTCCCTGGCTCCCGGTTCCCTCGTTCCCTCGTTCCCTTGTTCCCTTGTTCCCTGTTCTTCCACCACCAGATCGACGACCTCCGCCTGCCGGATGTGCAATCCCGGCTGGCCCTCCAGCACCTCGCGCATCTTCACCCGGTAGAGCTGCTTATCGCACTGCGCCCGCGGACTCCACACCGCCGGCCCCCGCGACGCGTTCAGCAGCCGGAACTGAATCCCCACCGCGTCCGCCACTTCGCCCATAATCCCGCCCAGCGCGTCCACTTCGCGCACCAGGTGTCCCTTGGCCACGCCGCCCACCGCCGGGTTGCAGCTCATCTGCGCAATCAGGTCCAGATTCATGGTGATCAGCGCAGTCTTCAGCCCCATGCGCGCCGCGGCCATCGCCGCCTCGCACCCCGCGTGCCCGGCGCCCACCACCGCAACATCGTATTGTTCCGTAAAAGCCATGTAATTCGATTGTACGTTTTCCGCAATTCCCCCCGGCGCCCGCGCCGCCCGGGTCGGCTTGCCCGGACAAAGAACAATGTCAATCTTCTGTCATCATCCCTTAACAATCCGTCGCTACTCTGGTTTGGCAATCCTTCGGGCCTCACTAGCCGGCGATCCGCCCCGACCCACAGAGGAGTATCACCATGAGCCGACGTCTTACCCCCAGGGTTTGCTGGGTAAGCTGTATCTTTGCGCTCAGTGCAGCCTTCGCTGCCGCCCAGTCTGCGCCTCTTACGATCTCTGAGTCAGGTTCGACATTGATTTACCCGCTCTTTCAAAAGTGGGTAGCGGCATACGCCAAAATCGATCCTGATCTGCACATCGCGCTCGCCGCCACCGGCTCCGGCGCCGGCATTTCTCAGGCCATCGCCGGACACGTGCAGATCGGCACGTCGGACGCCTACATGTCCGACAACCAGGCCATGGCCAACCCTGAAATTCTCAATGTCCCGCTCGCCATCTCGGCGCAAACCGTGGACGCCAACATCCCCGAACTGCACGGCGCAGCGCTGAAACTCAGCGGGCCCGTCCTCGCCAGCATCTATGAAGGGAAAATCCGCGCCTGGGATGCGGCCCCCATCGCGGAATTGAATCGCGGAGTCTCCCTGCCCCACCGCGCCATCGTGCCCGTGCGCCGCGCCGACAGCTCCGGCGACACCTTCATCTTCACCCAGTTCCTCACCTTTTCGGCGCCTGCCTGGGAAGACAGCATCGGCTACGGCGCCACCGTGGACTGGCCGCGCGTCCAGGGCGTTCTCACCGCAACCGGCAATGAAGGCATGGTGCAGACCATCGCCCGCACGCCCTACGCCGTGGGCTACTTGGGCGTCAGTTTCGAGGCCAAGGCGTCCCAGGCCGGCCTCATTGTCGCCATGCTCGAAAATCAGGACGGCAAATTCCTGCTTCCCAACCCGGCCACCGTCACCGCCGCGGCCGCGGTGCTCACGCCCCGCACGCCCCCCGACGAACGCCTGACGCTGGTCTTCGCTCCAGACGCCAATTCCTATCCGCTCATCAATTACGAATACGCCGTCGTCTCGGCAAAGCAGCCCAACCCCCAGGTTGCCAATGCCATCGGCAGCTTCCTGCTCTGGTGCGTCTCGCCGCAGGGCGGCAGCGCACCCAGCTTCCTCGATTCTGTCCATTTCATCGCGCTGCCCACATCCATCCGCGCGCGCAGTGAGATCCAGATCGCCAAGATCCAATAGGCCGCCGCCGGCACCGGAAAGGAAATCGCTATGTCGAGCACCCACAATCCCGCTCCTCAACGCACGCGCACGGTTCAGGACTACATCGATGAGCGCCCCATTTGGCCCGACGGCACCCATCTTCCATCTGTGCCCATGACCAGGATGCAGCGCCGCATCTGGTCGCTGGCCGCCGCCGGCAAGTTTTTCGAGGGCTTTGTCGTTTTCATGACCGGGGTCGCTCTGCCCCTCATCGCCCGCGAGTTCGAGATCAGCCCCGCGCAGAAGGGTCTGGTGGCCGCCGCCAGCCTTTGCGGCATCCTCATCGGCGCCCTCGGCCTCGGCAGTTTGTCCGATTATTTCGGCCGCAAGTCGATGTTCGTGGTCGAGATGATCATCTTCACCGCCTTCCTGGGCGCGGCCGTCTTCTGCACCAGCTTCACTTCGCTCATCTTTTGCCTTTTCGGACTGGGTCTCGCCCTCGGCTGCGACTATCCCACCGCGCACATGATCATCTCCGAAAACATTCCCAGCACCAGTCGCGGCCGCCTGGTCCTTGGAGCCTTCGCCTTCCAGGCCGTGGGCGCCCTCGGCGGAGCTGCGGTCGGCTATGCGGTGCTGGTCGCTGTGCCCAATCTCAACGCCTGGCGCTGGATGTACGCCACCGCGGTCGTTCCCGCCCTGGTGGTCACCATCGGCCGTTTCTATATCACCGAGAGCGCCAACTGGCTGCACACCCGCGGCGCCACCGAACAGGCTACGCTCGCCGCTCGAAAGCTCCTCGTGCGCACTCCGCAATACCCCCGCGAAATCGTTCTCGCGCCCAGCCCGGCCGCCTCCGCCGGCCACAACCACGGCGGCGGTTCGTTTCTCTCCTTATTCCGGCGCCGCTACCGTCGCGCCACCATCCTTGCCTCCGTGCCCTGGTTTCTTCAGGACCTCGGCACTTATGGCATCGGCATCTTCACCCCCACCATCCTGGCCACCGCCATTGGTCACCAGGCCGAGCACGTGCGCAGCATGAGCGATCTCATCGCCAACGCCATCCTGGCTGCAAGAGGAGACGCCATGATCACGCTGCTGTTGATCATCGGCATCGTCTTTGCCATCATGCTCGCCGACAGGGTGGGCCGCATCCGCCTGCAAATTATCGGATTCATCGGATGCGCCGTGGGCCTGCTCATTGCCTCGCTCTCCGTCGACGCCGCCGGCAGTCTCAAGATCACCCTCATCTTCGCCGGCTTCATGCTCTTTGATTTCATGACCAACCTCGGCCCCAATGCGCAAACCTACCTGCTCGCCGGCGAAGTCTTCCCCACCGCCATCCGCGGCAAAGGAGCCGGCTTTGCCGCCGCATTCGCCAAAATCGGCGCCGTCATGACCGCATTTTTGTTTCCTATCCTGCTGGCCACCATCGGCACACGGCTGCTGCTCTATGCGCTCATCGTAGCCTTTGTGTTGGGCGCTGCGGTGACTTGGTTTTTCCGCATCGAAACCACGGGCGTCAACCTCGACCGGATCGGTGAGGCGGTGACCGAATCCGAGCCGACCGCGGCGGTCGCTTCCTAAAGCATTCTTCCTTCCGCCCCACGCTCGAGATCGCGCCCTTGCGTTGCGATTTCCTTAAGGAATCGCAACCCGGCGCGCCCACGGCCGCAGTTACCTCTGAAGGAGAACTATCCTGGAGCTCAGGATCGCAAGAAACCCTAGACCAGCCGCAAAAATTGCTCCCGCGCCAGCCGCGCGCCAGGAAACACGAACTCCAGGTTTTCCGCGCCCAGCGTCCGCGTCACCACTTCGCCCAGCACCGCGCGATAATCGGTCGTGAGCGCCAGGTCACGCCCCTGGTTGAGCTGCTCGTTGGCTAGCCCCGGCCAGCGCCCGTACACCTTGCCGCCCTTCACCTGCCCGCCCAGCACAAACATCGCATTGGCGTGGCCGTGATCGGTGCCGCCCGTTCCGTTTTCGCGCGCCGTCCGGCCAAATTCCGACATCGTCACCAGCGTGACGTTGTCCGCCTGGTCGCCCAGGTCGCGCCAAAATGCCGCGATGCTCGCCGAAAAATCCGCCAGACGGTTGGCCAGTTGCCCGTTCACGCCCCCCTGGTTCACGTGGGTGTCCCAGCCGGCGACGTCGGTAAACGCCGCCTCTACGCCCAGATTTGCTTTGAGCAGTTGCGCAATCTGCTTCATACTGTTGCCGAATTCGGTGTTGGGATAGTTCGCTCCGGCCGCCGGCGCATACTGCGCCGGATCGGCGGCGCGCAGCATCTTCACCGCCTCAAAGGTCTCGTCGCCCGCGGCGTGCAAGATGCGGTCGCCTGAGTCGGCATACATCGCTTCAAACGCCTCGGCAGCCGGCGACAGCGCAGGCCCGCGCCCGGCCACCGTAAACCCGTTCACATTGTTGAGCGCAATGGCGGGAATCTTGCCCGCCAGCGTCAGCGGCGTCTCTGCGCCCAGCGCCAACGCGCGAAACGCCGTGTGCTCCTCGTCGTGGCCCATGCAATGGCACGCGTCTTCCGCTTGTAGGGCGCGATTCAGCCACCCATCGGCGGTGTTCTTCACGCCCGGCGTGCCCGATTCCATGTAATCCTGCGCATCGAAGTGCGAGCGGCTCATATCCGGTGAGCCCGCCGCGTGGACGATCGCCAAATGCCCCTGGTCGTAGAGCGGCTTCAGAGGAGCCAGCGACGGATGCAACCCGAATAATCCATCCAGATCCACGACCTGGTTTTGTGGAATGGCGATCGTAGGCCGCATTGCGTAGTAATTCTTTTCGCGGTAAGGAACCACCACATTGAGCCCGTCGGCCGCGCCCCGCTGGAAAATGACCACCAGCCGCTGCCCGGGTGCGCCGCCCGTTTCGGCGAGCACGGAGCGAACCAGGAAGTTGGGCAGCGCCGCCGTGCCGGCCACGGCAAGCGCACCCCTGTGCAGAAAGAATCGGCGGCTGAAGGTCATCGCATTCTCCTCTCTTCGTCTTCGCTTTCCCATTCCAAGGGCAAGCTTGACTCCTTACCGCGAAACGCTATGAAGGATGGCGTCCATGCCATCACTTCGGGCCACCCGCTGCGGAGAGCACCAGCAGGATTCGCCGATCTCGTGATGCCGGCCAATGGTCGGAATGATGTGGGGCCTGGAATTGACATCCGGCGCGCCATCGCGGTCTTTCAACTCAAAAACTACCGCCCATTTCCCTCGCTTCTTCTCGTCTCCGCTCGGCGCATACAGTTTTGGCGACCGCTCCACTTCGACCATGCGCCGAAATTCAGGCGGGGGTGAACCTTGACATACATAGCTCATGGCGTCTCCTTGGCGTCTGCCATTGGGTTCAGCGATGGAAGTTGCGTCCTCCCATCCGCCGCGAACGATGTTCTTCCCCAAAGTTCCTTCCCTGAGTTTTCGCAAATCCTCCCCTGCGGTTAGCGCCGCTGGAAATCCGGAGAGCCGATCAGCAATCCGGCCAGCAACTGGTCTTGCCGTTCGAGCCCTGAAACCCCTCGGCGTGCGTCCGCGCGGAACGCCGGCCGCGCCGCAAAAACCGGCCGCATCGCCGCCGACTCCTGCGAATTTCGCTTCTCAAACTCATCCAGAGCCGCCGCTCGCGTTGTTGCGCTCGCGCCTCCCGGCACGAGCAGCGGCTCCAGCCGCGCCTCTTC
>JASHTU010000275.1 GCA_030040395.1 Acidobacteriaceae bacterium | reverse complement strand
GCGGTGGTCTTTGCCATCTTCGACGGCCTGGTCCTGCGCCCCCTGCATGTGCCCCAGTCCGAGAGCCTCTACGGAACCCCTTACGGCGACAATCCCGGGTGGCAATCGTATCCCAACTATCTGGACCTGCGCGACCGCAACCGCAGCTTTGAATCTCTGGCGGCTTATAACATTGTTGCGACGGCCTTCGACAAAGGCGATGGTCTGGATTCGTCGAGGATAGGCTTTGCCACCAGCGGCAACTACTTCGACGTGTTGCGGATTCAGCCGTATCTGGGGCGCTTCTTTCACGCTGCCGACGAACGCGGCCCCAACAGCGCCCCCTATGTCGTGCTTGCCTACAAGTTCTGGCACAGCTTTTTTCAGGACGATCGCAACGTGGTAGGGCGCGCGGTTCTGCTCAACAGGCATCCGTACACCGTCATCGGCGTGGCGCCGCCGGATTTCAACGGAACGCTGGCCTTTGCCGACACCAGTTTCTTCATGCCCATCGTCAATGAGGGACAGGTCGTCGGCGGCGATCTGTTGAATGCGCGCGGCAGCACCGTTGCGGTCTTCGAGATCTTTGGACATCTGAAGCCCGGTGTGACGCCGGCGCAGGCGACCGCCGATGTCAACGCCGTGGGCGCATATCTGGAAAAGACCTACCCCAAAGGCTTTGGTCATCGAACTTCGACCATCGCCCGCCAGGGTCTCACCTCGTATGGTGGCAAGGCAGAGGCATTCATCGGCGGGCTGATGCTGCTCTCGGGCCTGATTCTGCTGGCCGCCTGCGCCAATCTGGGCAGCCTCTTTGCGGCGCGCGCCGCCGACCGCTCGCGCGAAGTGGCCTTGCGGCTGGCGCTTGGCTCCAGCCGCAAACGCATCCTGCGGCAGCTCTTTACCGAGGCCGTGCTCATCTCGCTTTGCGGCGGCGCTATTGGGCTTTTGGGCAGCATCCTCTTGTTGCGCCGCCTGAGCCTGTGGCATCCCGTTTCCGGCGCTCCGTTTCATCTGCCGGTCACGCTGGACGCGCGCATCTATCTGGTTGCTCTGGTTTTGGCGCTGGTCAGCGGATTTCTCTTCGGCATGGTTCCGGTGCGACAGGTGCTCAGAACCAATCCCTATGCGATCGTCAAGGCGGGCGCGAGCGCCCGGCTGGGGCGGCGGATCACGGTGCGAGACACACTGTTGATGGTGCAGATTGCCATCTGCGCCGTACTGGTAACCGCGTCGCTGGTGGCGGTGCGCGGGCTGGTGCGCGCTCTGCATGGCAACTTTGGCTTTGAGCCGCGCAATACCATGCTGGTCTATACGGATCTGGCCATGACTGGTTACAACATGAATCAGGCGATCGACATGCAGCAACGCATGATGGACGCCATGCAGACCATTCCCGGCGTGGAGCGCGTGGGACTGGTGAACGACTATCCTCCCCTGGCTTACGGCTCCAACTTGAGGATGAATATCTTCAGGGACGAAACCGTCGATCTGCGGCAATCGAACGCCGCTGCCATGCCGTTTTTTTACGGCGTCTCGCCGGATTACTTTGCTGCGGCCGGCACCAGCCTGCTGACCGGCCGCAGCTTTACCCGCAGCGACGACAAGAACGCGCCGCGCGTAGCCGTCGTCAACCGCGAGTTTGCCGTCAAGATCTTTGGCTCGGTCACCGCGGCGGTTGGCCGCCATTACAAGCTCCAGGATGGAACGCGCGTGCAGGTGGTAGGGGTTGCCGAAGACGGAAAGTATTTTAACCTCACGGAAGAACAACAGTCAGCCATGTTTCAACCCAACCTGCAATCGCCTTCGACCGCGTCCTTCATCATTGTTCGCTCGCACCGCGACCCGGAGCAGTTGGCCACAGTCATCCGGGGTAAGCTGCGCGAGTTGGACGAAGGCATGTGGGCTTACTACAGCCCGTGGTACAAGATCATGGATACCGCGCTGTTTCCCTCGCGTATGGCGACGCTGGCGCTGGGCGTGCTGGGCCTGATGGGAGCCATGCTTTCCATCATTGGCGTCTTTGGCATGGCCGCCTACTCGGTGAGCCGCCGGCTGCGCGAGTTCGGCATCCGCATGGCTCTGGGCGCGCACCGCCAACAGGTGCTGTGGACCGCGCTGGGCCGGGCCTTCAAATTGCTGGCTTGTGGTTCGGCAGCGGGGATGCTGCTCGGAATCTTAGCCGGCCGGGTGCTGGCGCTCATCGTTTACCAGGCCACGCCGCGTGATCCGCTGGTGCTGGCCGGGGTTGTTCTGGCCATGTCCTTGTTGGGGATGCTGGCTACGTGGATTCCGGCGCAACGCGCCTTGTCAATCAATCCTTTGGTTCTGTTGCGCGAGGAGTGAGGCAGCGGCGTTCTCGTGTCGAAGGGGTGCATCCTGGACAGAGTCAGTAATACTGCGATTCATTCTCGGTTTGCGCTAAATCGCCTATGCACTCGTCGAGCATCGGGGAGTTCGGAGACGGGACACTGCATGGCGAAGGCGAAGATGCGATGAGGGAGCGGGGCGGGGCGGGATGGTTGGCGTCCGGTCGTTTGGCGCGGTGGCTCCGGGCCCCAACTGCGAGGGACTGGTGCGATCCGCCCGGTCAGCTTGTTTTTATTTCTCCATTGTCGTGGAGATATTGGCCCGCAAACGGACCGCTTTTGATTCGATACTTGCCCGGGTTCTGTCCCCGGTCCGGCCAGTCGGTGATGAGGGGGAACACGCCGTTATTGTATTCCCGGTAGGAGATGATGATTTCGTTATTTCCGAGTTGCTCCAGGGTTCTGAGGACGCATTTATATCGCCAAGCGGTTCGAATTCGCGTCCGGATCTGCTCGGCCGTAAGCGGCACGTCTTCCCGCTGCTCGTCCTTGTTCTCTGGGGGCGCCTTTTTGAGTTTTGCGCCCCTCTCCTGGAGTTGTTCCGCCAAGGATTTATTCGTAACAATAACTTTTGTCTCCTTTGTAACTACGCCGGTGTAGCCATAACGAATTCGTGTGCGGCCGGCAGGGTCCGCCATAACGACTACCGAGCTGCCCATATCGTTGGGCTCGGCGAGTTTAATCCGGGTGAGGCGGGCGCGGATGAAAGATACGGCTTTGACAAACTCGGAGACCTGGCGCAGCTCGCCTTTAGCGGAGAGGTTGAGATTGTAAAACAGCTCGTGATCTTCCTGGGGCGGAACCGGCATGAAGATGGCGTAGTTGGTTTTTTCGAAATTGAATCCCTGTTTGCCGATGGGGAACCTGGAATCGAGGAGGCGGCCGCTGAGGTCGTGCAATCCCAACTCGTTCTTCTTGCTTTGAGGGGGAGGGGCCCAGGGAACCGGCTCGGAACGCGCAAAGTTTGCCGGATTCATGCGATCCTGCAGGCCCTTGAGGCCACCGGAGAGATATACCTGCGGCTTTTTACCGGTTTTCTTAAATGAGCCGTCCGGCTGTTTTATCACCTCGTGGCCTTGCACCAGGCGCTGGTAATCATTCGCCGAGCGGTCCGGGGCCGCGTTGAGCAGCCGCATCGTCATGCGATTGTCCTGAAAGGCGCGGGCGAAGCTTTCATCCCGCTCGAATCTCTTTAGCTCTTCGTACCAATCGTCTGTGAGGCGCGTAAGCTGGGATGTCAATTCATCGATCAGCTGCTCCTGTGCGGGGACGCGATTGTAAAACCACCCCTCCTGCGCATTCAACAGGTCCTTGAGCGTATTCGCAAGGTTTTGACGGACGACTTCGAGCGGCATAAAGTCCCTCCTTATTCCAATACACCCTGGATGCGCGATGCTAAACCGCATTGCCGAGGCTTTGTCAGGGGCGACTAAACGGGAATTTCCAGTTTGGGTAAGCTGGCCCCGGCCAGTATACGTCGGCGACCTCGCTTCAACGCTCGAGCCGATGAGCGCGGCCCCTTCCAAGCGCAGACAAGCCCCTGGGGCGGATGTCTGCTTCGTGCCGTCGCACCAATCCGAAAACGTGTCTGTTTCTTATCAGTTCTCTCACATTCTCGATTGGCGCCAGATCGCCAATGCGCTCACCGAGAGGGGATAGGTCCTCACAACCCGCCCAGTGTCCGCCGATCAGCTTAAGCGAATTTCCCGTCTGCGCCAGGCCGCCAAAGCGCTCATGCCCGCTGACCTGCCTCTGGCAAGCCGGCCCCCGTCAGTCCCGAAACGCCCACCCCGCCGGAAGAAATCCCGCTCGTCAAGCCCCTCCCCGTCCCTTTTCCCCGTAACCCATTGAAAATACCCCGCAAAAAAATTCCGCAAATTTGCCGGTTAATTCCCCCTTCTGGCGCACAATCATTCCAGGCAGCCTTTCAGTGAAGGACCCTCG
>JASHTU010000274.1 GCA_030040395.1 Acidobacteriaceae bacterium | reverse complement strand
GAAGCCACGATGCGCCAGCCATCGGGCGCCGGGTGACCGAGAAGCGCGCCGCAGCACTCCTGCGGATAGGTCTCTTCACCGTGGGCGCGAATCTCGTCGTAGACGAAGCGCGGCAAACGCAAGATGCTCATACCTCCTCCCAAAAGCGTTCGCTTAAGTATTTTTCCGCGCCGTCGGGCAGCACCGTAACCACCACTGCGGCGCGGGCGGCGGCGGCTTCTTCTTGGGCAATGCGCAGGCTGGCTTCCACCGCGGCGGCTGCGGAGACGCCCACCAGCAAACCCTCCTCGCGGGCCAGCCGTTTCGCCATGGCGTAGGCCGCCTCGGTTGCGATCGTCACCTGGCGGTCGGCCACGTGAGGATTGTAGATGGCCGGGACCATCGACGCAGACATGTATTTAAGCCCTTCAAGGCCATGAAACGGCGAATCGGGCTGCATGGAAATGGTCTGAATCCCCGGATTCAGCTCTTTGAGCCGCCGTGTAATCCCCATGAACGTGCCGCTGGTGCCCAGCCCGGCGATGAAGTGCGTGACCCGGCCGCCAGTCTGCCGCCAGATCTCCGGGCCAGTTCCATGGTAATGCGCCAGCCAATTGGCGTCGTTCGAATACTGATCGACGTAGCAGAAACGCTCCGGGTCGTCACCCGCCAGCTCGCGGGCGCGCAGAATGGCGCCGTCCGAGCCGAGATCCGGGTCGGTCCAATCCACTGCGGCGCCATAGGCGCGGACGATGCGCTTGCGCTCCGGCGAAACGTTGGCCGGCATGGCCAGGTGGACGCGAAATCCCATGGCCGCGCCCAGCATGGCCAGGGCGATGCCGGTGTTGCCACTGGTTGCGTCGAGCAGAATTTTGTCCGGCGTCAACAGGCCGCGCGCCTGCGCATCCCGAACCATGGCGTAGGCGGCGCGGTCCTTCACGCTGCCGCCCGGATTGGCCCACTCCGCCTTGGCGGCGAGCGTCACGCCGCGCAGGCCGCCCGTGATCCGGTCCAGCCGCACCAGCGGCGTATTTCCGATGCGCTCGGTTACGCTCGAGCCGGGTTGTTCGCTCTTGGTCATGACAAATTTCGGCCCTCCCGGGCCGGGGCAAATTGCGGACAAATTGCGGTCTGGGGCGACCGTGTGCGAGATTGAAGACATGCCGAGAATGCCGGTCGATCGCGCATCCTCGCGGACTGGAAAGCAAAATGACGCGAAAATCCCGCCATCCGGACTTCGAGCAAACGCTGGAACTGTTGCGCAGCCACTCCTTCGCGGTGACGCCCCATTCCGAAGGGGGTATGCTGGTGAGCAAAAGCGGCGTGGGCGCGATCCTCGCGCCGGCGCCCAAGACGAAGGACGGCGCGCTGGAAGTGGCGGAAGACGCCTCGCCGGCGGTTTTCTCGGTAGGGCCCGGAGTGTTGATGCACGGGGAAGTGGCGCGGCTGGTGGACCGCGGCTACCAGAAATTCATTAAGACCTCCCAATACGAGCTTCCGGCCTCGGCCTGGCAATTGCAAGCCATTCACGCGTTCAGCGAGGGGCTGAAGCAGCTCATCGGCTCGATCAGCCTGTACAACCAGGCGCTCGGCACCACCAGCGACCGCTACCTCTATGATCGGCTGGAAGGACGCGAAGCGGCGCAACCCAAGGCGACGCGGCCCTGGGAACTGGCTGGTGGGCGCTGAAATGACGCCAAAATCCCGCGCAACGGGTTCGCGCAAGAGTGCGGGCAAAGCAGGCCTGCACAATGATGGGGCGGGCAGGCCATGGAAGTGAACGAAAAGGCGGACTGCGCTGCGCTGCCGCAACCGCAACGGCGGGGGCGCCCCCGCTTCGCGGTGGAGGGCGATTGCACGCTCCTGCTCGTCCGCCAGGGTTCTTCGCTGGCCTGCAACATTGTCGACTTAAGCCTCGGCGGCTGCCGGATTCGCACCCGCGAGCGCCTGCCGGTGGACGCGGGGGTCCGCGTCGAAATCGGCTTCAAGGTCAACGGAGTCGCCTTTCGGTTCAGCGGCGTCACCCGATGGAGCGACGGCCGGCATCTGGTTGGAGTTCAATTTGAGGATATGAGCGCGCGGCGCCAGGAAGAGCTAGTGGAAGTCGTGGGCGAAGTTGAGGCCGCCGCGGCGATCAAAGCGCGAAAAGCAGCCGCGGAGCAGCAGGCGGCGGAAATTGCCGCGAGCGCGGCGGCTGTGCATCCGGCGCCGCATCCGCCCCTAAGGGAGCATGCAGGGCAGCCTCAGGAGTCGCGTCCCTCCCGAACCGTCACACCATGGCCCCTTGCCGAGCGGCGCCCGGAACCACTGCAGCCGCGATTGAGCCTCATTCCGCAATCCAGTTCAAGGCAGCAATCCAATGCGCCGGCAAAGGCGCCCGCAGCGCCGGTGGCTGGCTTGTCTCCGGCGGCGAACCCGCTTGCGGAGCAGCCGCTGACGGCGCCACCACCTGCAAGTGCGCCGCAATCTGGCCCGCCGCCGGTCAAGCAGGAGCGCCGCAGCCAAGTCCGGCGCCGGGTGGACACGTCTGCAACGATTTTTCTGGTCAGGAGTGGGGCCAAACTCACTGGGCGCATTCTCGATCTGAGCCTGAGCGGCTGTCGGATCCGCACCGACGAGCGGTTTCCGCTGGGCATCTACACACGCGTGGAGACGGAGTTTCGTCTGGAGGGGCTGCCTTTCCGCCTGGGCGGCGTCATTCAGGCCATCCATGGCCCGTTCGCCGTGGGCGTTCGTTTCCTCGATATGAGCCAACGAAAACAGGAGCAGGTCGCGGATCTGATGGAAGAAATCGAGGAGACGCATGCGCCTGGCGCCGTGGCAGGCGCAATAACAGACAAGGAAGGCGGCCAGTCCCGCGCAGTCAAACCCCAGATGTAAAGCAGCTGCAACCGTTCCTGCGCAGGAGACGACGCCACTTCAGCCGGGTGTAAATTCTCTCGGAGCAGCTTGGCCAAGCAGACTGCGACATGGAAAAGGGCAAATGAACTCTGGAACT
>JASHTU010000273.1 GCA_030040395.1 Acidobacteriaceae bacterium | reverse complement strand
GACCCAGCCCGGCGATGCCGCCAACCCGTCCCCGCCGCCGTCTTCCAGCGACGATTCCGGCGATGCCGAAACTTCGAACAGGCCTGATTTTGTGATTCGCATCCTGCACTTGAATTCCGGCAAAGCGATGCTGGTGAGCCGCCTGCACATGGCCATCTATGTTCCCATCGCCTCCGACGGTTACCTTGAAACGTTGCGCGGAAGGGCCGGCGAGTGGGATTTCAATCTGGATTACTTCACCGGCGGCAGCCATGTCTTGGGCAGTGTGCTTTCAAGCTGCGCGCCCATTTCCGAATTCATTTCTCCCGACGAGCTGCTGGCCACGACCTGCTCCGAAAACGGCGACGACGTGCTCGTGGCGATGAACAGCGGCGGCCGCGAGCTGTGGGCCGATCTGACCTCAGAACACTCGGTTTGGCCGATCGTGACGCGCGCCGCCAACGGGCTTCGCATCGCGCGCGAGACCCTCGAGGTTTCCCACCCCATCAACGCCTTCACGCCCCTCGGCGACAACGACATCAAGGGCCAGTTGGTGCGCGTCTTCGACGCCGCCAGCGGCAACATGGTTTTCGAGTCCCCCGCCAGCCCCATTCTGGATGGCGGCGGAAACATGACCCTGTCGCCGTCGGGGCGCCGCTTGGCGGTCGTGAACGCCGGAGCCATCGAGGTCTTCGATCTGCCGGCGCCGCCCCCGCTGCCGGGCTCGGCCGCAAACCATTCTGCACGCTGACGCTACGCCTCGCGATGGACCAGCAGGGTGTTGGCCTGGTGGACCGGCGAAAGCGAAATGCGGGCGATATTCACGTGCGCGGGCCGCGTCGCGGCCCACAGAATTGCATCGGCAATGTCTTCGGCCACCAGCGGCGTCAGCCCGTTGTACACCTTGGCGGCCCGCCCCGCGTCGCCGTGGAAACGCACTACGCTGAACTCAGTCTCCACCAGCCCCGGATCGATGCACGTGACCCGCACCGGCGTTCCCAACAGGTCGTCGCGCAGTCCGTCGTTGATCAGGTGCACCGCCGCCTTTGACCCGCAATACACCGCGCCATTGGGATAGGCAAGCTCTCCGGCCATCGAGCCCATGTTGATGACGTGGCCGTGGCCGCGCACCACCATGCCCGGCAATACCGCACGGGTTACGTACAGCAGCCCCTTCACGTTGGTGTCGATCATCTCGTCCCAGTCTTCGATTTTGCCCGTATAAAGCTTCTCCATTCCACGGCTGAGGCCGGCGTTGTTCACGAGCACCTCGATTTCGGCCCATTCTTCCGGCAGTTCATCGATGGCCCGCTGCACGGCGTGCCGGTTGCGCACGTCCAACGAAAACGAGTGCACGGCCGAGGCGCCGCGTTCCAGGGCGAGCGAAGCCACTTCCGCCAGTTTGCCGGCGCGCCGCGCAGCCAGCAGCAGCCGCGCTCCCTCGCCCGCAAAGGCCAGCGCCGTGGCGGCCCCGATGCCGGTGCTCGCTCCGGTGACAAAGACAATCTTCCCCTTGAGACTGGTGTTGGCCATAATTCTCCTGCTGATGATCGATTTTGAGCCCTGTGACTCATTATTTTACCGGCTCGGTCCCGTTGCCGCGAACGGCCTCGCGAGTGCGATGGGCGCGTCTCGAAATTCGAGATTGTGACCCAGCATCCAGTTGCCGGCGGCTATTCTGTTAGCAGGCTTCTCGCAAGCCGGAGGTAGCTTCTATGTCGCAGTCAGTCGGTGTGCTGTCCCCTTCCATCGGTGTGCCGGGCGTTGAAATCCTCGCCCCGGTGAGCGAAAGCTACGCCCAAATCCTCACTCCTGAGGCCGTGGCGTTTGTGGCCGATTTGCAGCGCGCCTTCAACGACCGCCGCAAAACCCTGCTCGAGGCTCGCCACGAGCGGCAAAAGCGCCTCGACGCCGGCGAAAAGCCCGATTTTCTCTCCGAAACGCGCGGCATCCGCGAGTCCGCCTGGAGCGTTGCGCCGCTGCCTAAGGACATCCTCGACCGGCGTGTTGAAATCACCGGCCCCGTGGACCGCAAGATGATCATCAACGCCCTGAACTCCGGGGCCAAGGTCTTCATGGCCGACTTCGAAGATTCGAGCACGCCACTGTGGACCAACCTCATCGAGGGGCACATCAACCTGTGTGACGCCATCCGCCGCACCATCACTTATTCCGACCCGTCGACCGGCAAGCAGTACCAGCTCATCGAAAACCCAGCGGTGCTGTTCGTCCGTCCGCGCGGCTGGCACCTCGAGGAGCGCCACGTCCTGGTCGACGGCGAGCCCATGTCCGGCTCTCTCTTCGATTTCGGCCTCTATCTCTTCCACAACGCCAAAGAGCTGCTGGCGCGCGGCAGCGGACCCTACTACTATCTGCCCAAGCTCGAAAGCCATCTGGAGGCGCGGCTCTGGAACGACGTCTTTCTCCGCGCCGAGGGTCAGCTGGGCCTCACACAAGGCGCCATTAAGGGTACGGTGCTCATTGAAACCATCCTGGCCACGTTCGAGATGAACGAGATCCTGTGGGAGCTGCGGGAACACTCCGCGGGTTTGAACTGCGGCCGCTGGGATTACATCTTCAGCTTTATCAAGAAGTTCTCGCTCGATCCCCACGCCGTGCTGCCCGACCGCGGCCAGGTCACCATGGCCACGCACTTCATGCGCAGCTATTCGAAGCTCGCCATCAAGACCTGCCACCACCGCAACGTCCACGCCATCGGCGGCATGTCCGCCTACATCCCCGTCAAAACCGACCCCGTGGCCAACGACAAAGCCATTGCGCAGGTGCAGGCCGACAAGGAGCGCGAGGCCGGCGACGGCCACGACGGCACCTGGGTGGCGCATCCCGGGCTGGTCCCCGTGGCGCTTGAAATCTTCAATCGCCTGATGCCCCAACCCAACCAGATTTCGAAACAACTGCCCGATTTCAACCCCACGGCCGCCGATCTGCTCCAGGTTCCCGACGGCCAAATTACCGAAGCCGGCCTGAAGCAGAACGTGGCCGTGGGCCTAGGCTACGTTGAAGCGTGGCTGCGCGGCATCGGCTGCGTACCCCTGTTTAACCTGATGGAAGACGCGGCCACGGCGGAGATCAGCCGCGCCCAGCTTTGGCAGTGGGTGCACCAGAACGCCAAGCTCAGCGACGGGAGGGTGGTGGATGTTGCGCTTGTCGAGAGCCTGATCAACGACGAACTCGCCAGACAAAAAACCGCCGTGGACGCGGCGCGCTACGCCGCCTACGAAAAAGCCGCCGACCTGATGCGCGAGCTGGTCCAGGCCCCGCGTTTCGTCGAGTTCCTCACCGTGCCCGCCTACCAGCGCGTGCTGAAGGAGGAGCACTTCGTCCAGCCCTGAAGACCCGCTGCGCTGCGCAACCCATCCTCACGCCTGCTCCCCGGCTGCTGAAGTCTCAACGTACGCCGCCGGCGCGGCCAGCTTCATCAGCGCAACATACAGAATTCCCGCCGTGAAAAAGCCCACGAACCAGGCATAGTCATAGAGAAAGTGGAGCGGTTTCACGACGAGCCCGATCAACGCCACGCCCACGCCCGCGGCCAGCGCAATCATGGCCCGGGGATTGACGCCCTTCGAGTAGTGGTAGCTCCCCTCGCGGTGGTAAAGCGAGTTCATGTCCAGCTCGGTTCCGCGAATGAGGAAATAATCTGAAACCATGATGCCGGCTACCGGCCCCAGCAGACCCGAGTAGCCCACCAGCCAACCGAAGATATAGGCGTCCGGCGTAGCCAGCAGCTTCCACGGGCACATCGCCAGGCCCAGAA
>JASHTU010000272.1 GCA_030040395.1 Acidobacteriaceae bacterium | reverse complement strand
GACGGCGACTACAAGAAGGTAGCGCGCATGATTCCCTACGCCTGAGGCGCGCTGCGCGGGAACGGATTGGAGAAGTTCCCGGGCAGTGAAGCTAATGGGCCCCCAGGAGGGTGGCTCCCGCCGGATGCGAAATGCGTTGGCATGGGCGAGCATCAGGCTTGAACAGAGCGAGTGAAGAGGCCCAACCTGCCTCCAGCCGCGTAACCAAAAGACAGCTTCCAGTTTTCAGCTTCCAGCTCATGGCGGCGAATCGAGGTTTGGGTTTTTGACCTTGGCTTGCGGCGGAAGCAAGAAGATGGGGGCTGGGACGCAAAAAGGAGAACGAACATGCCACGCGTCAAACGTGGAACCAAGCGGAGTGACCGGCGCAAGAAAATCCTGGACCGCGCCAGCGGTTATTTCCTCACCAAATCCAAGCTCTACCAGGCGGCGCAGGAGGCCGTGGAGCGGGGCCTGAAGTTCGGCTACCGCGGCCGGCGCGAGAAAAAGCGCCAGTTCCGGTCACTGTGGATTGTGCGCATTGCCGCCGCCTGCAAGCTGAACGGAACCAGCTACTCGCAGTTCATCAACGGCCTGAAGAGGGCGGGCATCGAGCTGGACCGCAAGATTCTGGCTGAGATTGCGGTGAAGGATGCCGCGGGGTTTACCAAGCTCGTCGAGCAGGCCAAGACGGCGAAAGCCCAACCGGCATAAGAAGAGACAACCACGGGCGGAAACCAGCGACCCGGAATCCAAAGGGATTCCGGGTCGTTGTCGTTTGTCGCGCAGGGCTGCCCGACGGGGTTGCGAATTCCGTGGTGAACGGCCGATGTGGATGGCGCGGATGGCGCGGATGGCAGCGGTGAAGGATATCGTTCTGGTTACCGTAGTGCGGGACAAAAACCCGTTCCGGGCGATTCCGCCTCAACTTGCCGGCATATTCAGCCGATATAGCGAATGAGATTCCATGCGCAATTTCCAGAGTGGGACCAGACGCGGGCTTTTTCTGTTTAGCGCCGAGACAGAGTGCGCTCCCTCGCGCGAGGAGAGAAACGATTGCGGGATCAGAGACTTGGCGGGCATGTCAATCTCTGCGCGGCAGCGCAGGGCAGTGGTTTGGTTCAGTCCGCGGGAGGGCGCGGATAGCCGATGGCCGGAGGGCGGCGCCGATCACACGCCGGGCGCGCAGAAGGGGATACGGCGCCCCCGATGGACAAAGCTGAGACAGTGGGCGGGGCGCGCGTTACGAAAACCGGAGATCGAGTATCGTCTTCTACTCTTTGAACGCAACCCGATTCCCATGTGGGTCTTCGACCGGTCGAACCTTCGCTTTCTGGCGGTCAACAAAGCAGCCATCCGCAAATACGGATATTCGGAAGGTGAATTTCTGGGAATGACCATCGCGGATATTCGCCCCGAAGAAGATATTCCCGAAGTCCTGCGGCATGTGGCCAAACACGAGTCCGGGCTGCAGGAACCCGAGAACTGGAAGCATCGCAGGAAGGACGGCACGATCATTGAAGTGGAGATCGTGGGCCACGATCTGGAGGTGTACGGGGCCGACGCCATGCTGGTGGCCGCCCACGATGTGACCGAACGCAATCGCGCGCAGCAGATCGCCCGCCAGGCGGAAGAGAATTATCGCGGGATCTTCGACAACGCCATTGTAGGGATCTTTCAAGCGACACTCGACGGACGTCCCCTCTGTGTGAACCATGCGATGGCCGAGATTCACGGCTACGCATCGCCTGAGGAACTGCTGGCTGAAGTGAGTAACGCATCCGCACAACTGATTGCCGATCCCGTGAGAATGATGGATTTGCACCACCAGGCATTGCAGCGAAGCGTGCGCGGCGCGGAGGTCGAAATTCTCCGCAAAGACCGCAGCCGGGGCTGGATCGCTCTCAATCTTCGCGCGGTGCGCGATGGCGACGGCAACCTCACCCACCTTGAGGGAACAGCGGAAGACATTACCGAGCGCAAAGCCGCCGAGGCCCAGGCGCGGTACCTGGCCTACTACGATGTGCTGACAGGTCTGTTGAACCGGACACTTATGAAAGACCGGCTGGAAAACGCTCTGGCCGGCGCGCGGGGGAGGAATGAAAAAGTCGCCGTTCTGTTTCTGGACCTCGACCGTTTCAAGGTCATCAACGATTCGCTGGGCCAGGCTGCCGGCGACCAGATCCTGAAGGAGGTGGCGCGGCGGCTAAGAAATTGCGTGCGCGCCCAGGATTCCGTGGCGCGCGCCGGAGGCGACAAGTACCTGGTGCTGCTGGATGGCGTAACGACCGTGGCTGAGGCCGCCGCCAGCGCCGCCCGCATAGCCGACGAGATCGCCGCCAAGATTGTTGTCATGGGCCATTCGCTCAACACCACTTCCAGCATCGGCATCAGCATTTTCCCCGACGACAGCGACGATCCCGAAACTCTGATCAAGTATGCCGAGCAAGCCATGTACTGCGTCAAGGAGCTGGGACGGGACAGCTTCCGCTTTTTCACCGAGGACCTGAATCGCGGAGCCATGGAGCGGCTGCGGCTGGAAAGCGACCTGCGGCTGGCTCTGGAGAGGAGGGAATTCTTCCTTGTCTATCAGCCGCAGGTGCGCCTCGACGGACGAAACATTGTGGGGATTGAGGCGTTGATCCGGTGGCGGCATCCGCGGCTGGGGCTTGTTCCGCCTGGCAACTTCATCTCCATCGCGGAAAACTGCGGCCTCATCTTGCCCGTGGGCGAATGGGTTCTCAAAACGGCTTGCCGGCAGATGAGGCTGTGGCAATCCAATGGCCTGAAGGCGGTGCCGGTGGCCGTCAACGTTTCCGCCATGCAGTTCCGCAGCAGCGGCTTCTGCGGTCTTATCCGCGACACGCTGGCAGCGACAGGCTTGGACCCGGAGTTTCTTGAACTCGAGGTGACCGAGAGTCTGCTGCTGGCGAATGCCGACATCGTTCTCCCGGTCCTGAGAGAGCTGAAGCAAATCGGAGTCAAACTATCGATTGACGACTTCGGGACCGGGTATTCCAGTCTCAGTTATCTCAAGCAGTTTCCCTTCGACAAACTGAAAATCGACGGCTGCTTCATCCGCGACATAGCGTCGGGCAACAGCGACGCCGCGATCACGGCCGCCATCATCAGCATGGCGAAGAGCCTGAAGCTGGCAGTGATTGCGGAAGGCGTGGAGACCGAGGAACAGATGTTGTTTCTGCACGATCACGGATGCGAAGAGTTCCAGGGATTCCTGTTCAGCGAGCCGGTCGTGGCCGGCATCATCGCAAGCATGCTCTCGCGCGGTCCCTCCAACGCCGGGCAGGAGCCGGCGTCCGACCGAACCGGACTGCTCGCATCGCCGGGCATGGGGCATTAAACAAGCCTCGCACCGGGCACTCGATTCTCTCAGGGAAGGCAAAGCTCGCGACACTGCCGCGATTCCGGACCGCTCAATTCCACAAGCGCGCAGAGCCGGCTTGGGCGTAGTTTATCCTGCTGTTAACGCATGACGAATGAAGCGATCGCGAATTTGGCGCAGTATGACGATGCCGCGCTGGACGATGCCTTTGCCGCATTGGAGGGCCAGGCGCGCGAAAGCGCTGCCGCTCTGGACAGCGAAGCCTTCCGGCTAAAGTGGCTGGGACGCAAGCAAGGCCTGCTCAACGAGGTCTCCGAGCGCTGGCTGAAAGGCGCGCCGCCGGAGGCGAAGAAGGCCGTGGGCCAGCGGTTCAAAGTGCTCAAGGAACTGGTGGAGGAACTGCTGGAAGGAACGTCGGGCGCAGGGCCCTCCGATGCCGCGCTGCGAGCCGAGGCCGTTGACGTGACGCTGCCCGGCACGCGGCGGCTGGTGGGCGCAGAGCACCCGATCACGCGCACGATGAACGAGATTGTGGCCGTGTTTGCGGCGCTGGGCTACTCGGTGGGCGTGGGACCGGAGGTCGAGACCGACTACTACAACTTCGAAAGCATGAATTTTCCGCCCGGCCACCCCGCGCGCGACACCCAGGACACTTTGGTGATCGCGGGGCAGGACCGCAAGCCGCTGCGCGACCGACTGCTGCTGCGCACGCACACCTCGCCCGTGCAGATGCGCACCATGGAGCAGCAACCGCCCCCGGTGCGCATTGTGATTCCCGGCAAGGTGCACCGCAATGACGCCGCCGACGCCACGCACTCGCCGATCTTTCATCAAGTGGAAGGCCTGTGCGTGGACGTGAACGTCACTTTCAGCGATCTGAAAGGCACGCTGGACCACGCCATGAAGGCGCTGTTCGGCTCGTCAGTGAAGACGCGTTTTTTTCCGTCGTTCTTTCCCTTCACGGAGCCCAGCGCCGATGTGCAGATCAGTTGCATTTTCTGCGGCGGCAAGGGTTGCCGCAAATGCAAGGACTCAGGCTGGATCGAGCTGCTGGGGTGCGGCAT
>JASHTU010000023.1 GCA_030040395.1 Acidobacteriaceae bacterium | reverse complement strand
GATCCCTGCGGCGAGCGCGGCGAGTTCCACAGTTGCGTTTACGCGGGGCCCATGTTTAACTCTCCGCTCGCAATGGAGAGGGGAGAGATCGTGGACCGCGGCGGTTTCGTGTTTGCCGATTTCCAGTGCGGCCGTGTGGCTTCCTGCTCTTGATGCGAGACGCTGCGGTGACCTGCGTCAGGGAATGGGGCGCCCGCGAGCGTGGTAGAGCGGACCATGAAAAGCACAGGGCCACCCACCCGCCTTCGCCGCCGCGGGCACGTTGCCGGTGACGGCGGAGACGTCCGGATCACCCTTTCCCTAGCGAGCTAGGACGGGGCGCCGCCCGATTCTGCCTGCGACCAGTCGGCGACCATCTGGCCATCGAGTTAGGGTGGGCCGCTCGCCAATTCTTAGATCAGGATGGTGGCGAAAACATTAGAATGAATCGGAGGTGGCCACTTGGCGAACCCTGCTTTTATCCCCCGCATTGATTTTGCCAACGCCTTCTACATAAAACTCGGACGAGGCGGGGAGTGGGAGAACGACTCAATCGAAGCTTGGAAACTTCGCCTTGGGTGGCGGCAACAATCGGTCGATGACATCAACGCCGGCCGCTGGGATCTTATCGACGAACAACTTCGGGCGAAGGATGGGGGCAGACGCGTTGCTGCTACAACTAGCGATCTAAGGGCTCTCAAGAATATCGCGGCGTCGACTGACGAGGACATCTGGATCACCTTTCACAAAGCGAAGCTGTGGTGGACGCGCCTCGCCTCGGGACCAGTCGAGCAGGACAGCATTTCGAAGTTTCGACGGACCGCGGAGCCTTGGCACGATTGCGCTGCAGACGGACGACTACTTGTGATCAGCGCTCTTCCCGGCAAGATTTCTCAGCTTCAGGGATTCAGGGCGACTGTCTGCATGGTTCACTACGGCGATCTCCTTCGGAGAATCTTGAATGGAACTCGGAGTGCGGTGGCCATTGCAATTCGAGATCACCGCGACGCCCTAGCGCAGGACCTGACCATGGCGATCAAGGAGTTGCATTGGCAAGATTTTGAGACGCTTGTCGACCTGATCTTTCGCGCTGCCGGCTGGAAAAGGGTTAGCGTACTTGGCCAATACGCCAAGGCCTATGATTTCGTACTCCAGGAGCCGGTGATTGGGGAACGCTATGTCGTTCAGGTTAAGTCGCGGGCCGGTCTTGCCGAGTTCCGAAAGACCATCGCGGATTTCTCAGATAAGGACTTTCGGCGAGTCTTTTTCATTGTCCATTCGCCTGGCGCCGACCTTGACACGTTGAGTGCTGGCGACATCCCTGAGCATATCGAGATTATTCCGCCGTCGCGTCTCGGGAAACTGGCGCTAGATGCAGGGCTTGTTGGGTGGTTGGAGGACAAGGTGTCGTGAGGAGAAACAGCTCGGCGAACAGGACGATACCTTGAAGCTGTCCGCGTACATCGTTAGGCACGACGGCGGGTTTTCTCCCAATCCGTTCGGTCGTGTGTGCACCCTCGCCTGCTGCAAGCCGCGGATTCGGCGTTACGCCAAACAAGGAGATATCGTCGTTGGAACGGGCGCCGCGCGTTGCGGACTATCGGGGCAACTCATTTACGCCATGCGTGTCGAAGCCGTTCTCGCGTTCGAAAAATACTGGGAGCGCTATCCTTCTAAGCGGCCGTCGCCAAGAACTCCCGTGAAAAAATTGGGCGACAATATTTGGCACCAGGACACCTCTGGCAACTGGTGCTGTGCGCCCGGCGCGGTTCATGATGAGCGTCACCGAAATCGCGATCTGTATGGCTGCAACGCTCTGATTTCGACTGAATTCTACTATTTCGGTCGCGACGCCATTAAGATCCCGGACAGGTTCCGCTGTCTGATTGCACCAACTCAGGGACACAAGAACACGTATGATATCCACCTGATAACACGTTTTTGGGATTGGGTCACTGCCAAGGCACCGAAGCCCGGTCGAATTGGCTTACCATTTCATCTTTCCGAACCCATTTGCGGCGTTTGCGAATGTAACCGATAAGCCAACCGAGGCGCTGGGTCGGACTGCGGCGGCAATTACGCGATGCGCGTGGCGGAGTTCATGGGGTCGGCGGGGCCCGCGCTAACGCGCGGGTTCACCCTCGTAAGCGGGGTGCCCCGTCCTGGCTCTGCCAGGGCGGGAGATGGCCTCAACCCTGGGCGCCATCCCCAGCTCCTCCCGGCGGCGCGCTGTCCACTCTAACTCAACCCTTTGCATCCGGTACAACGGCACGAAATGCGGCCTTTAGGGGAATTACGTGTTTGGGCCTTCATCCAGGCCGCGAGGTTCTCGCTGTCGCATACTCCGTCGGAATAAGCACGCCGCTCGCATAAGATTGAGCAGACGCAGGTTTTGACGGCCGGCGACATACAGATCAGCTCTTCAAGAGCCGATCGGGGCCGATGCGACAGCGTGCTCGTGGTGGAGGGAGCTTTGCGGCGTTCCAACTTTGAGGGAAGGGGTACACATTGCGGTTTACAACCACTGCTTCTTTTGCTTGCCGCGATTGCCGGGTTTTCGGCCGGCGTAAGAGCGCAAGCGCAGGAAAACGCGTCCACGGAAGCCCGGCGGCAAATGATCGCCAACCTGCGCGCACACATTCATCATGTGTTTGTGGTGTACCAGGAGAACCGCTCCTTCGACTCCTATTTCGGCTCCTTTCCGGGGACGGACAATCTGGCGACGGCGGAAGCGCGCAGGCACGGTTTCCGCCAATATGACGTGATCGGCCATCGATGGATCACGCCCTTTCTGATCAACGCCGCCGATACGGGCAACCCCGACCACTCGCGCCCGGCGCTGATCGCCAAAAGCGATGGCGGGCGCATGGACCGCTTTGTAGCCTGGGAGGAAGAGAAAGCGGTTGACGCTTTGCCGGCAAAGCGGCAGGACGCCCGGCAGGTGGGCCTGCTGACCATGGCGTACGAGGATTGCCACACCATTCCGTTTTTGTGGATGTACGCGCATCGGTTTGCACTTTACGATCACATCTTTCAAGCC
>JASHTU010000022.1 GCA_030040395.1 Acidobacteriaceae bacterium | reverse complement strand
GCCCAATTGACCCCGCGCCCCTGAACCCTACAGAACTCCCCGCGCTTGGAGCGTCTGCATTACTTCCCGGTGAATATCCGGGATGCTTCGCCCTGAAGCGAGCGCAACGGCGATAAAATTCGGGTCTTCGGCGGCAAACGAGCGGTATTCGAGGGCAACTTTCTCCTGCAGATCGAGCGCCGACTCATGGATGTCGGCCTTGCCCCGGAGATAGCTGCGCCGCTCGTCCGATTGCCTGGCGGAGAGCTTGGCCCGGACAAATTCGAGCGGGGCATCGAAAAAAATTGTCAACGCCGGCACGGGCAGCCCGATGCTCTCGAATTCCAGCCGGCGCAGCCAGACGAGAAATTGCCGCTTCGCCGCGGGGTCCGCAATCTTGGCCCCCTGAAAGGCCAGATTGGAATAGGTGTAGCGGTCGGCGACGACGAGACAACCGGCCTTTAGCCGTTCTTCAATGTGTGCACGGGCCGTGGCGCGATCACCCGCGTAGAGGCCGGCGATCAGGTAAGGATTCACCTCGGCCACGCTGCCCAACTCGCCGCGCAGAAACATGGCGATCGCCTCGCCGTAACCGGGTTCGCGGGTCCTCGGAAAGCTGATGCACTCGTACTCGATCTTGCGCTCGGCCAGCGCCTTCAGCAGAAGCCGAATCTGGGTAGATTTTCCTGAGGCGTCCAGCCCCTCAAAGGCGATCAGCTTGCCCCTCACGCACCCTCTCCTTACCTATCCTCCCATGGACCGCGCCTTGAACCGCAGCTTGAAGGGAACGAACATCCGCAATCTTGAAAATTTTAGCCGAAGGGCGCGCAGTCAGGGGGTGGTGGAACAGACATTGTCGAATCGGGTCAAGGCGCAGCGTGCCGGCAAGCTCAAGGAGGTCAGCGGCAAGACTGCGCTGACGGCCGAGCAGATGGAGATCAGCTCTCCGCGCGCGGAGCTGGCGCGGGTGACGATGGAGCGCGACGTCTTCCACCTCACAGACGAAGATCTGCCTGTGGGGGCCGGTCACACGGCCCGTGGCGCTCAGGGCGACAACGCGCATTGGACACCTGTTTTAGGGACACAACGCTACTTGCGCTGTGCGGCCTGGACGGCGGGCAAAGCGAAGGCGATATAGCTGCGTTTTGTTGGCTGTGTTTCTGGCTGAGGAACCGCACTGCGGTCCCGCGGCAGGTTCACTCCTTTCACCGTGCAGACAGGAAGGACGACGAACTCGCGGCCTTGCTCTTCATATACCGCTGGTGTGCCCTCAGAGGCGGCGGGCAAGTCCGTCGACCAGAGCACTTGCCCTGTACTGGTGTCATAAGAGCGCAGCTTGCCCTCGTCGAGCGTTGCGGCAAAGATGAGCCCGCCGCCGGTGACAACCATGCCATTACGCGGCTCCATGATGCTGGAATCCGGCGCGTCGGGCGCTTGCGGCGCCTTGCCAAACGGGACCTGCCACTGAATGGTTCCCTTGTTCAAATCGTAGGCCGTGATGGTCGACCACGGCGGCTTGATGGCCTCCGGCACCAGGCCGTAGGGCGTGTAATAGAAATTTGTGATGGGAGCTTCAACTCCGGCAGGGTACGGCGAAGCGTTCGCGCTATACACGTTTCTCTCCATGACAATCGGCGCGGGCGCTTGGTCAGGATGCCTGAGGTACTCGATCAGGTCATCGAGCAGGGTTCCGGTAAGGTCGCTGAACGCCGGCATGTTGCCCATTCCGTTTCCCACAATGCTCGCAATCGCTTTCGGCCCCAATTCGGCCGGCGCATTCACGAGCGATGGAATCGCCGGTGGAGATCCTTGCCGGTCCGGCCCGTGGCATCGCTGGCAAAATTCCTGGTAGACGGCGCGTCCCGTTGGCGCCGGAGGCAAATTGCGAGGGATGGCGAAGAGCGAAGGCGGCCGCTGGCGCTCCATCTTCAGAATGCCCGGCAAATCCGCGGAGAGAACGTAGACCATCCCCCTGGCCGGGTCGGCCGCCGACATGCCCACGTTCGCGCCGCCGCGATTGCCCGGCATCTCCACCGTTTCCGTTTCCGCCGGCGGCGTGAAAAGCCCCAAATTAACGGCCTTGTTGATCCTCCGCTTCCATGCTGTCTGATCGGCCGCGCTGAGCACGTACGGATCGACATCGTCGGCTGTGAAGCTCTGCCTTGCAAACGGCGGCGGCGCCGTCGGGAAGGGTTGCGTAGCGGCTGCGACTTCTCCCGGCACATGCGACGGCGGCACGCTTCGCTCTTCGATAGGCCACAACGGCTTACCTGTGGCGCGGTCAAATACGTAGAGGAAGCCGGTCTTGCCTGCTTGGGCTACCGCATCGACCTTCTTCCCGTCGTGCGTCACGGTCACAAGCTGCGGGGTCGCGCTGCCGTCGAAATCCCAAATGTCGTGATGAACAAACTGGTAATACCAGATAAGCTTGCCAGTGCGCGCGTCGAGCGCCACCAGGCAATCGGAAAACAAGTTGTCGCCCAGACGGTCGCCGCCGTAAAACTCATTCTTGGGCGCGGCGGTGGGAATATAGACAACGCCGCGCTTGGGATCCACCGCCAACCCTCCCCACGCATCGGCGCCGCCCGCATATTTCCACGCGTTCTTGGGCCATGTGTGGTAGCCAACCTCGCCCGGATGCGGCACCATGTGAAACGTCCAAACCAATGCCCCTGACCTGACGTCATAGGCGCGTACATCGCCTGGCGGCGAGCCGTAGTCCTCGCCGGTCGACGACCCTTCGATGATCAGATTCTCGAAGATGACGCCCGGCGAGCCCGAAGCGATGTGTCGAATCGAATTCGGATCGCGGCCCAGCCCCACCCGCAGATCCACCATACCTTTCTCGCCAAAAGACGCGACCAGCGCGCCGGTGCGCGCATCGATTTCTTCAAGGTTGTAACCGATCGGGAACAGCAAGCGCTGCTCGGCGCCGTCTTTGCTTTCCCAGTAGCTGAGGCCGCGCATGGCCGTCCGCGCCGGCGCCTTGGGGTCGCGGTACGTCCAAAGCTCTTTCCCCGTGCTCGCGTCGAGGGCCACGATCGAAGAGTTCTTGGCCAGCAAGTACATCGTGTTGCCGGCGACAAGCGGATTGACCTCGTAGGCGTTGCTGTCGCCGGTATCGTATCTCCACGCAACTTGAAGCTGGCTGACGTTGGAAAGGTTGATTTGGGCGAGCGCGGAATAATCCGCGCCTTCCGGGCCGCCCTCATATTCCTGCCAGGTGGTGTAGGGCTGTCTTTGGGCCGCGGCAACGGCGCAGAGACTGATCAAGCTTGCCGCCACGACCAGCGGACGGATGCGTGAACCCATGCGCAGCCACTCACTCCAACGCGCGAACCAATTTTCGAATCGCAACACGGCGCTCCTCAAGATAACTTTCAAAGCAGGTGCTTGTTCAGCCGTTCCTTACAGTTTGTTTCAAAAAATTGCGTCATGAAAGGGCACGGTTTCAGCCGCGCCATAGCCGCCGCTGATAAAGGCGTGGCTTTAGCCGCTGAGGGATGTAGTGTTCTCATCTCGGCCACCATTTTCAAGACACGCTCCCAGTATCTGCGGGCGAAGCCGCCTGGCTATTTCCGGGCGAGTTGGTTGAAGAAGACAAACGTGCCCATCCTGCTCGCCGTCAGCACGTCAGGACGGCTGTCGCCGTTCAGGTCCATCACCAGCATCGACGTGCCCACGCCCGACGCGTTGTCGATCAGATGCGGAATCCACTCCACCTTGTGGTCCGGACCGGGCAAGCGCCGCAACTCAAACCAATACACAACGGGCGGATCGTCCACGTCGTTCTCTTCGTAGCGGAAGCCGTGGGACCAGTAACGCTTGCCGGTGACAATATCCAGTAGACCGTCACCGTTCATGTCGCCATAATCCACCGCGTGCAGTTCCGTGAAGGCAACGCGCTTGTCGGTCTCCTCCCAACTGCCGCGATCGGCCATCGGCGTGGTGGGAGCGCCCATAATCACGTGCTCTTTCCAGGTGATATTGCCCTGCGCGTCCCTTTGCTGTTCGAACCAGCCCAAGCCGGGACCGTGCGCGTTCAAGCTGGTGATCACGTCGGGCAGCCCATCGCCGTTCACGTCGTAGACTTCCATTTTTGCGCCGCCGCACGCGAAGCAACTGGCGCTCCCACCCGGCACCAGAGGCGTGGCGTGCGTTTCGCCGAATTTCTGGGGATGGAATTTCCAGAGGCCGGGCGCGCCCGCGGGCGGCTGCTCCCACCAGCCGTCGTAGTTCAAGATGTCGAGCCGGCCATTGCCGAGAATGTCGCCGACACCCATTCCATGTCCGCCCCAATGTCCCGGCTCAGAGACGGCGGTGAAAATCCAAGGCTTGGTTATATCCGGACCGGGTTTAATGTACCCCACCTGCGCATTCGACCAATCGGGATTGGTTGCTGTTTGGATCACCAGCTCCGGCGTGCCGCTCCCGTCAATGCCCTTGGGCAAAAACACGTCGTATTCATTGGAGATGACAGGATAGATCTGGTAATTCGTCCAATCGCGGTTTTCGCCGTGCGGGTTCACAAAAAGGTGCGCCGAGAAGGTGGGCCGCGGACCAAAGCCCAAAACGTCGATCACGTCGGGCCAGCCACTGTGTTCGAAATCGTGGACCCAGGAGAGGAATACGGCCGTATAGTTGCCGTGCACGATGGCCCCGGCCTGCGGCAATCCGGCTCTGCCTTTTTCAATGTAGCCGTCCTGCGGCCCGCCAACGTTATACGTAATGGGCGGAAATAGCTCCCGCGCAAGGCTATAGTTCGGCCCTTCATAAATGAAGGGACCTGAAACCACGTCCATGGCTCCGTGGTGATACAAATCTCCGGCGGCGATGCCCTCGGAATAGAAAAAGGGCGTCAACTGGTCGCGCCGGAAGCCGGGATCGGTGTAGGCGGCGTCTTCGCCGGCGCCGCGCAGCGTCAGATCCTTGATGATGACGTTTTTGAAGTGCACCGCCTCACCCGCACTGCCCGCGGCGCGCAGCGCGATCTGGCCGTACCATGGGCCATCATCCATCTGGGCTTGCGCCAAAGGAACTCCGTTCACGCTGGCGCTGATGACGTCGCCGCGCATGGTGATGGCCAGGTCGTTCCAGCCCGAATGCAATGCGGCCGGCCTGGGCGCGGGCGCCGACGGATGGCCCTCTGAGCCGCCGTGCGCGTCACGAATGCCGTCGCAGTTGATAGGCGCGCACGAGCCCGCGTCGATGGCGCCTTGAAGCCCGGCCGGAGTGGGCGGCGCGGGCATGGGCGTCAGTTTCCCCAACTTTTCATCCGCGCCGGTCAGCGCGGCCCGATATAACTTGCCCATTTCGGCCCCGCCGAGCGGAACATAAATGCCGGTTACGTCGGCTCCGGATTGCGCGCCCCGAACCAGCACGCCGGCATCGCATTGCGCGCACTCGAACGAGACGTGCAGGATGAAATCCTGATAACCGTGGTTGGCAATCAGCCAGCCGCCGGCGCCCGTTTTGGACGTGCCAACCAGCTCGCCATTCTCAACCTTCCACATGCCCACTCCCTGAGAATGCCACCCATCAAGTCCGGCGCCGGCAACTAAAGGCACATACGACGAACCCGCCGCGGCTGCTGACGGCGAAGCTCCGCCTGCCGCCGCGGGCGCGGGCTCATTGCGCTGGCGCGAACATGACGCGAGCAAGAAAATGAGCAGCGCCGCGGCGGCCGCTCCAATGCAGTGTTTAGCAATTGCTTTCATAGCTTAATCCTTCCCTGACTATGGGTTGCGAGTAACGCACACCATCTATCACGGACCATTTAATCCCGAACCCACGCAAACGGTACTGCCAAACCGCATGGCCCTGCAGCGCAACCTGCCCGGGAAAGCCGGAGGGCGCTTGTCCCGCCACATATGCGACTTTTCTTGGATTCGCTAACGGTTGACGCGCATGGCGGCCTGCGTCAGTCAGCGGCGCGACGTACACACGACGCCCGTCCACCACCATATCCGACAGGAAGCTGATTCCGCGCCTGATTTTCAAAGGCGGATCCAAACGCATATCCGGAAGGGGTCCGGGAACTGCTCCACTGCCATCCGGAGAGCCATAGACCTCCTTTCACCCTACGGCCATGGGACTCGGCGTTCGGATCGTAAATTCCCTGTAATTCGCCGATCGTCGGGAGACGCCAGTTAGAATATCCGTCCAGTTGTAAACCCCGGCAGTAGTTCGCCGCCTGGGCCCAGTTCAGTTGGCTGGCGACGCCACTGTCCTTTTTCGTCCACATCAGGCCGGTAGCAGGATCGGTCCACGCGACGGCAACCCCACCGCGCGCCGGCGCCTGCTTTTGCCGCGACCCCTGCCGCGGAAGATTGCCAAGGTCGTTACAGGCAAACGCGACTCCGCCGTCACACGCCTTCTGGTACATCATGCGCGCCTTCAGGTCATCCTGGGGAACACCCCAGCCATCCCGGTAAAACGTACCGAGTTTGCCGCAACTAATGTTGTTTCCCCCATCGCAGGCTTTCTGGAAATAGAGACGTGCCTTGGTGTAATCCTGTGGCACTCCAAGGCCATTTTGGTAGAGCGCGCCGAGCAATCTGCAACCGTTCAACCCGCCCCCATCGCAGGCGCGTTCGAAGAGCGGTTTTGCCTTCTGGAATTGCTTCTGGTTGTAAAGGGTCTGTCCTTCCTCGAATTGCCGCGAGGCCTCCTGGCGCGTTGCCTGTTCCAGATTCTGCATCATGCCGCAGGCAGGCTGTACCCCGCCATTGCATGCTTGCTGGTAGAGGGAGCGCGCCTCGACGGCGTCTTGGTGTACACCCCAGCCATTCTGGTAAAGCGAGCCGAGGTAGCTGCAATCCTGCAAGTTCCCGCCATCGCAGGCTTTTTCAAGAAGCGGCGCGGCTTCGTCATACCGCTGTTGGTTATAGAGCGCTTCGCCCCTTCTTTCCTGCTCGCGGCTGCTGAGGGCCTGTGGAGCGGCCGGCCTTGCGGTTGTTGCGGGCGCGGAGGGGGTCACGTTGTGAGCTGGCGCGGTTTTGATTGCCTCTCCGCTGAGCGCCGGAGCGGAGCCTCCGGACCAGATAAAGGCGCCAGAGACGCTTTGGCTTGGCGGGTGTCCCGGTGCGACCGCCATGGCGCGCACGACCGTGCCGCTGGGCAGCGCGTCGAGCGGTTTGGTGTAGACAGGCGACTCTGCATTGGGCGGACTGCCATCCGTTGTGAAGTGGATGATGGCGCGTGGAGTCGCATCGACGATGGTTACGGGTTCTGCTGCGGGGTATGTGCCTCCGCCGGGCGCGAGGACCGGGACGGCCGTCGCGTGCACAGGGCGAAGAAACCGTGCTCCAACCCAAGCTCCTACTGCCGCAACGACGACGATTAAACCGGCCAAGCCGGCCCATTTTCCAGGACTGGCGCGGCGCGGAATGATGGTGGACAGAGGGACCGTCGGCGGGGGCTGATCAGGTAGGGCCGCGGAGGGCATAACCGCAGAGGGTATGACCGCGGAGGGCAAAACCGCAGAGGGTATGACCGCAGAAGGAACAGCCGCAGAGGGTGAGGACGCATAGATGGCCGCGCGCTGGGTTTGAACCTCGACCGAGGGTGAAGGGGCCGTAAGGGCCTCGGTCAGGCGTGCAGGCGTCACGGGAGCAAGCGCTTCCAGCACGGCAAGCGCCGAGGGAAATCGCTCCTCGCGCTCACGAGCCAACAGGCGCATCACAATCGCTTCCAATCCCGGGTAATCCCTTTCGATATCGGGCCGCAGGCTGCCCAAGGGCGCCGGCACTCCCTGCAGGTGCTGGAACATCCAGCCTTCCGGGTTCGCGGCTTGGAAGGGCTTTTGGCCGGTGAGCATTTCGTAGAGGACGGTACCGAGGGCATAGAGGTCGGTGCGGCCGTCCAATTCGTTGGCTGGCGTGCCGCGCCACTGTTCCGGGGCAGCGTACTCCGGAGTGAG
>JASHTU010000271.1 GCA_030040395.1 Acidobacteriaceae bacterium | reverse complement strand
AGGCAACTGCAAGAGCCAAAACTTTCCAAAGAATGAAAAAGCAAAAACACAGATGATCGACGCCACCCAATTCGAGGACAGAGCCAGCCGCAGCCGGGGCACACACGAAGGAGAATCCTCGCAGGCCCTATGCGACAGGCTCAGCCGGACTCGCGACTCTAGTCAGAGGCAGCTCCCGACGGATCATGACCATGCGGCTCCGACCCGCGAATATCAGACTGATCAATCGTCGACTACTCTGCTTCGGCTGCCGCTGGCCCTGTCCTTGAAAAACAAAAAACACCCCACAGCCGTGCAGTGCTTGACAGGGTCACTCCATATCAGGGCCTGCTAACACTATTGGGATGGCGGCGACGGGAGCCGATTTTTCCGAGTTCTAGGAGCGAGGAGCGACGCATACCGGGTGTCTGCTAGCGACGAGCGACAACGAAATCGGGAAAATCGGCCCCGTCCCTTCGGGTTGCGGCCAAAATCGGGCCATACTTCGTTCTCGTCCTCGGCCTTGGAGCCGCCAAAGCCTTCGGGCTCGGCCTCGTCTGGCCCGATTTTGGCTCGCAACGCCATCCACCCCAATAGTGTTAACAGGCCCTGGCGATCAGAAGAGGTAAGGCGCCAGGGCTGCGGTCTGACGAGCATAGGTGGCATACGTCTCGCCGAATTGGGAACGCATCCACTGTTCCTCCATGCGGAGCTTGATCCAGAACACGAGAAAGATGAGAACGAAGGCGATGAACCCGCGCACTTGGGAGATGGCAATCGCCATGCCAAGAAAACCGGCCAGAATGCCGGTGTAAATGGGGTGACGGACCACGGCATAAGGACCGGTGGTGATCAGCTCGTGGCCCTCCTTGATGGTGACCGAGCGGCTCCAGTTTCTGCCCAGGTGCTCGCGCGCCCAGACAGCGAACAGAAGGCCGGCGATGGTGATGGCGGCTCCCAGCCAGAAGGGCCAAAGGCCAACCGGCCAAAGCTGGAGGTAAAGCCATCGCAGCGGGATGCGAGTTGTCGAGAGGATAATGATCACGATCAGGAAGATAAAGACGCGCAGAATGCGCGAAGCAGCCGGCTCCAGGCGCTGGGTGGTTTTGGTATCGATGGCTCTGATCTGCCAGTAGACAAGAAAGAGAATCCAGACCACGGGAAAGAAAGATTCGTAGAACCAGAGCATGCGGACCTCAGGGCGCTAAGAATTCTACCTGGGCGGGCGAGCAAAGTTCCAGAGCAAGCGACTTTTCGCCGCCCCTATGCCCATCAAATGCGCATCCCGTTCCATGACTCCCGGTTTGTCCCCCAACCCGGCAAGAACGAAGGAGTAATTCCCGGATTCCCGTCATCCGGCCGCCATGCAGGAAGAGCCCCTTCGCCACGCTCCTGTATCCATATCTCAAGTTTGCCGGTTGCCCGGCGTTTACAGAATCCAGCGCACAAATCCGGCCGGGTCGTGTCATTCTTGAGGAACCGCATGACGCCATCAAAATCACGCGAAGATTTGCCATCGAAGGCGTGGAAGACGGTCCCTCGCTGGGCCATCATCGTCTTCCTGCTCGCCGTCTTTTGCATCTTCGCCAGCTTCGGATTCGTTTTTGACGGCATGGACATGGGACGTCAGTCAGCCCTGTCTCTTGCTCTCTCTGTAGTGATCATCGCGTTGTTCGCGACGTCCTACACCGTCTCGGCCATCACCCTCCGCCGACGGTGCTGGATTGCCTTTATACCGCTCCTCATTCTCGAGAACATTTGCATGGCGCTCCTGTACACGTGGCTGCCCAAGTTTCCCCCGCTTACCCATCTCGATTCGGCCCAGCTCCACGGCTTTCACAACCGGCTCGTTTTTGACGGTTTAGCTGTGGTCACTTCCGTCGTCCTGGGCTACACCGGTGTTGTCGTGGTCTCCATTGCCGAGACACGTCGCCGCCTCCGCTTTGAGCTCGATAAAGCTGCGCTGGACACCGAATTGGCTGCCGCCCGCGAAATCCAGCGGCTCATGGTGCCCGAAGAGCTGCCGCCCACTCCCGGGTACGCCATCGAAAGCATCTACCGTCCCGCTGCCCAGGTTGGCGGAGATTTCTTTCAGGTCATCCCGCTCGGTGACGGCCAAACTCTTGTCGTGGTCGGCGACGTCAGCGGCAAGGGGCTCAGCGCCGCTATGATCGTCTCCATGCTCATTGGCATGCTCCACGCCATTTGCAAAATGAGCCAGGATCCAGCGCAGATCCTCGCCGAGCTCAACTGCAGGCTTTTCGAGCGTAAGCCTGGAGGCTTCGTCACCTGCCTGGCAGTGCGCCTCGATCCCTCGGGGCGCATCGTGCTCGCCAACGCAGGCCATCTGCCGCCCTGGCTCAACGGCTCCGAAATCGCATTCGCCGGGTCCCTACCGCTTAGCCTCCTTGCCTCCTCCGCTCCAGAGCAGGTCACACTGGAGATGCAACCGGGCGGTCGCCTCACCCTGATTACGGATGGCGTGGTCGAGGCGCGCGATACGCAGGGCGCGCTATTCGGCTTCGACCGGACGCAGGCCCTCATGCGCCAGGAATCATCTCCACTTGCCCTCGCCGAAGCTGCCATTCAGCACGGGCAGGACGATGACCTGACCGTGATTACCATCCTCCGCACCGCCTGAGGGACCGGGCGGGTGGCGCACCCTTCGCCGCAGATCTGACAAAAGGAACCCTTGCCGGTCAATGGCTCGATCAGGCCCACTTAAAGTCGCATTGCCGCGGAACACCATGCCGTGGCTTTCGGGAATGATCCGTAGAATGCGCAGCAAACGGGGCAGCGCCTTCACAGCGCACTACGGACGCGCAGGGGCCGGAAGCGGTGTTGCTGGAGCCTGCGGTCCGGCATGCTGAACTGGCGCCGATGCCTTCTCCGCCGCTTTTTCGGCGTGGATCTTGTCCGCCGCAAGTTTCTCGGCCGTGGTAAGCGAGTCTGCTGCGGAGACTTTGACGTCCGGCTCGACGCCGGTCCCTTCCCAGTTCGTTTTCGTGACCGGGTCGAGCGATTTAGCGAATGGTACGCCAATCATGAAGTAGTCGCCCGCGGGATGGCCGCTTACAGGATGCGCGCCCCCGCCGGTCACTTCACCCACAATGGTCGCGCGTTTCTGGTTCTTGAGGTCGAAGGCGAACTCCTCCGCGCCGGAGAACGTTTGGTGCGATGTGAGAACGTAGACGGGCTTGTTGGTGTAACGCGTACCGGGCAAGTAGCTCAGCGTCCAGTTCTGCCGGGTGGTGTTCTCGTGCCGGTTGTAGATATCGATGATGTGAGTCGGCTCGTCGAAAAGATAGCTGGCGATGAGCGTGACCATGTCAGGCTGGCCGCCGCCATTTTCGCGAATGTCGAAAATGAGCGCATCCGTGTGCGCAACAAACTGCATGGCGGCATTGACCGTCGGGCCGCAGAAGCCAGCATCCATAAAACCGTTGAACTGAATGTAGCCGATGTTGCCTGGGAGGATCTCGACCTTCTGGAAGGCGCAGTTATCGCGCGCCATCTGTTCGTGCATCCGGGCTTCGTCTTCCGGTGTGGGCGCGTGCGGAGGCGGCATTTTGAAGGGGTTGAAGTTGACGCGGAGATGCTTATCGTGGCTGACGGCTTCGAGGTCGTCGGTGAGGCGCAAGGCAAAAAGATCGCCGTCGGTGATCTTGTCGTAGTCGCCGGCCTTCAGGTGAGCCTCGACGGCGCTGTTCATCTTTGCGGCGAGATCGGCGTCCACATAGAACTCCGTGAGCGCCGCGCTGACGCCATCGATGGTCTTCTGGCGCATCGCGGCGTCAAGAACCACGTTGACGGGTGTTACACCGGGAGGGATGGCGCGGAGGATAAAGCTATCCACAGTTGGCGGCTGGCCGTCCTTGACGGCGAGCATGCCGATACCGTGGGTGTTGCTGTTCTTCTCTTTCACCTCAAAGTGGACGTGGAGCGCATCGATGGTCTCCGAGGAAATCAGGTCGAAGCCGCCGGTCTCGTTGCGGAAGGCAGCCATGCCGTTCACCGATTGATGCGGATCGATGGTCTTGACGTAATTTTCCACCTGGGCCTGATCGCCGCTGTTGAAGGCAGTGAGCCATGCTTGGAGGGTGCGCCCAGCAGGCGTGTCGGGCGTGGTGGACTGGGCGGCGGCCAAACCAGGAGCGGCAAGCAAGACGGCGACTATTCGCAGGAACGTCTTTGTGACCATGGGATTTGGCCTCCCGGCCGCGTGATGGGAAGTGGCGGCGCGCCGAATCAACCAGGATTGCCGATAGGATTTCCTGGACGCTGCAATTTTACTCGCCGCCGCTCTCGCAGGATAAATCTCTTTTAGCAGGCATTGGCGCCGTACGGAACGTGTGGTTGAGTCGAGTCGCTCCTGAGTCGTCGCCCATCCATCGATCGATGACCCTGATTTTCGATTTCTGTCTGCTTAGGCGGTGACACGACCGGAATGCCAAATCCTGGTGCAAACCCAGTTTCCGGGCATTGATCCTGGGTGGTGGTCCGGCTCCCGTCTAAGCTCCGCTTGGACGCGGCGCGCCCGTGGTGGTTTAGCAACATTCTGGCGGATTAGCTCGGGCCGTTATTCAATGAATGGGGCGGCCGACGTTCTGAGATGGAGTCACTGCATCAAGCTCTGCGCCCTTGTGGACTGGTTCTTGTTTCTCGAGGACAAAGCCAGCCGCCACCGAAGCCTAGGTGAGCGACGGTTGATCAGTCTGATATGATCGCTCGCGACCACATGTTCACCACATGTTCATTGATAAGAACGGGCGCGATCAGGAGGTCGGTTTGAAAATGCTGAAATCCATAAAAAGAAATC
>JASHTU010000270.1 GCA_030040395.1 Acidobacteriaceae bacterium | reverse complement strand
GTTCGAGGCCGCCACCTTGATTTGATAGCCGCCGTCGGGAACGAGCGTGGCGTCGAAGCTGTAGGCGGTGTCGGTGAGTTTGTCTTTCAGCAGTCGCCACACCGTTTCGCCGTCGCCGCGCAGATAAAGGGAGTAAGTGAGCTTGTCGCCGTCGTCATCGTGCGCCGCCCAGCGGACGGTGATGGCGGTGCGGTCTTTTACGGCCTGCAAGGTGCTCGAACTCGCATCGTAGCTCACGGAGCTTTGGTCCGAAGAGGGAAAGGAAATGTTGACGGTTTGCGGCTGGCTGATCTGGTTCTGGGGATTGAGGCGCGCGCCCGGGACCACCACTAAGTCGTCGATGACCGGGGCGGTATCCACAGGCAGGTAATTCACGCCCACGCTGCCCAGCACGCCGCCTGCGCGCAGCACGGCCTTCCATTGCAGAAAGCGCCCAGCGGGCGAGGCCACCGAGCCGTTGGAAACGGGCTGCCAGTCGGTCCAGCCGCGCACCGGCTGCTCGATGTTGCCGGTGCGGGTGAACAGCTCATATCCCGTTGAGCCAGGCTCGATTTCGATGAGGCCATAGCGGGACAGCGCGCCGGCGTCGAGCACATCGCTGGCGTACTCGTGGGTTGCCGTTGCGCCCAGCAGGTAAAGGCGGCCGGTGTTGCCGGAGCCGATGAGAACCTGCTGCGAGCCCGGGACGGGGGCCATGCTCAAACCCTGCTGCGCGTTGAGATGGCCAACGTCAGCGTAGGTTTCGTCGTCCTGAATGCGCACGATGTGGCCGCGGTTTCCCGTAATGGCCAGCAGCCCGTCGGGCCGGTGGGCGAGCGCGTAGACGACATCGTCTTTGTCGCTCCAGAGTTTGCGCGGCGCCTGGTCCTGAAACAGCGCGTAAATCTCCGTTCCTTCAGGAACGGAAGTGCTGGCGTTGACGGCCTGCATCGAGGCCGGCTGCACAATGGTGATGGTGACTGTGCCGGCCCCCTGCACGGGAAGCGGGGGCAGGGGATTGTGGCCCTTTTCGCCCACGCAAGCGGCGTAAATGGTTCCATCTGCGCCCACAGCCAGCGCCGTAACTTCCCGTTCCGGCGCCTCGAAGAGCACGTAGCCCTTGCCCTGCGCGTTGATGCGGTACACCAGCCCGGAGCCATCGGAGCCGGCAAGCAGATTTCCTTTTCCATCCCAGGCCAGGGACCGGATATGCGCCTCGTCGCTCTTGAAAAACTCCTCCGGCTGGGCGCCGGGATGGGTGGGATCGACGCGATAGACGGCGCCGGGATCGCCGGTGGCAATGTAGAGCCGGCCTTGGGCGTCGAAGGTCAGATCCCAGATATAGTGCGGCTTTGTACTCGGCTTTTCCACCGCCGTTTTGTCGTCGGCCGGGTTGGATCCGTCCAGCCTCGACGCGTCGAAGACCACGGTCGCAGTGGAGTCATCCAGCTTGGCCGCAGCGTCGGCCTGGAACCGGTACACTTTGCCGCTGGGCATGATGGCGGCGTACACCCAGCCGTCCGGCCCCACGCGCACTGCCTGCACGCTGACATCTTTGGTCTCGAAGAGGGTGAAGGGTTTGCTGTCCGGCTTTTCCGCCACGCGCAGCACCGTGGCGGGCGAGCCGGTTCCGAGATACGCCGTACCATTCTTGTCCGCGGCCACCGACCACACAAAGGTGGAGGGGGTGGTGAGCAGCTGGGTCAGGCCGGGACCTTCGCGAAGATGGCCGTCGCTGGTGATGGCGACACCTTCCGGCGTGCCTTTTTCGAATTCGTCGATATGGGACTGGGTCCAAAGGCGGGTAAGTTGGGCGGAGAGCGGCCGAGAGGCGGCCAGCGCCAAGCCGAATGCGGCTACGGCAAGCGTGGAGAGGCGGAAGCAAAAGCGGGCAGGGAAGAGCGGGCGGGAAAAAACAAACATGCTGCCGTTGAGTCTACTAAAATCGGGTCTTTCCTATCTAATCCGCGACGAAATTCGCTTCGCCGGCTTGTGCGGCGGCTTTGAGAAGCGATGGCTGCGCCACGCTGTTTCCGCGCAGCAGGGGAAGCAATGGTCCGGGCCGGAAACTGCTAGAGCTCCAGAATGTTGTCCTCGATCGCCAGGCGCACGTTGCCATCCGACTTGGCAAGACGGCGCACCGCCTCCGGCTTGTCCACTTTGGCCTTGAGCATCACCAAGGCGACGGGCACGCTGCGTCCGGCGCTCTTGATGGTCTCGACCGCGGTGGGGCGATCGATATCACAGGCGCCCATGAGGATGCGAATTCCGCGCTCCACGAGCTTGGAGTTCTGCATGTGCACGTTCACCATGAGGTTCTCGTACACATAGCCCAACCGGGTCATGGCGCCGGTGGTGATCATATTTAAAACCATCTTCTGCGCGGTTCCGGCCTTCAGGCGTGTTGAGCCGGACACCACCTCAGGACCAACCTCAGCCACGACGGTGATATTGGCTGCTTCGGCCAGCGGCGTCCCATGATTGCAGGTAACGGCGGCGGTGAACGCTCCACGGGCGCGCGCATAGGCCACGGCGGCGACCACGTAGGGCGTGCGGCCGGAAGCGGAGACCCCAATCACCACGTCTTTGCGGGTAGGCCGCCGACGGGCGATGTCGCGCTGGCCCAGCTCTTCGGAGTCTTCATTGACTTCGACCGCGGACGCCAGCGCTTTGGGCCCGCCAGCCATGATGTACTGCACCTGGCCGGGAGCGGTGGAGTAAGTCGGCGGGCATTCCGACGCATCCAGCGCGGCAATCCGGCCGCTGGAGCCCGCGCCGATGTAAATAAGCCGCCCTCCGTCGCGCAGACTGCGCGCCACCTGGTCAATGACCTGCGCAATCTCTGGAATCGCCTTCTTCACCGCCGCCGCCACCTTCGCGTCTTCGTGATTGATGATGCGCGCGATTTCAAGTGCGGACTTGGTGTCGAATCCCTGCGAGGCGTCGTTCTGGCTCTCTGTAATGAGTTGCTGCAGCAGCGATGCTTGTTCATCGCTTTTTCCGTTCCCGGTCCCGTTTCCGGAGCCGTTCCTTGAAGCGCCGGCGATTCCCGGCGTCATCGAGCTCGTTACCATCGCACTGCCCCCACGTTGTCATTGTAGCCGGAAAACAGGCAAGTCCAACTCTTTTCGAGCACAAGCTCAGCCCCGCGCGGGGGTGTTCCCGAATTCCGGATCGCCAGGCGACGCCGGGCAAAAAAGCTGTGAATCATGAAGGAAGCGGGTTACGCGGTATGTGCCAAGAGAGGAACGACGTTAACTAAAAAGTTTCCTGTTGTAAAGGAAAATGCTGTTGCGATTCGCTTTTTATTCGCTATAATGCGCGCATGGCTATCACGCGTAGGCAAAAAGAGGTTCTCGACTTCCTTGAATCGTTTGTGGGGCGCAACGGCTACTCTCCTTCGTTTGAGGAGATTGCCCGCGGCATTGGGCTGAAAAGCCTGGCGACGGTGCACAAGCACATCACCAACCTGGAACACAAGGGGATGCTGGACCGGGTACACAACCGCAGCCGTTCGATTGACCTGCTGCCGCCCGGCACGCGCACGCGATCGAGCACGAAACTGCCACTAGCCGGGCGCATCGCGGCCGGCCAGCCCGTGGAGATGATGGAGACGCCGGAGACCATCTCGCTTCACGACGTGGTGGGCAATCGCGATGTGTTTGCCTTGGAGGTGCGCGGGGATTCGATGCGCGACGAGCACATTATCAACGGAGATTATGTGCTGGTGGAGCGCACGCGCACGGCGCGTCAGGGCGAGATCGTCGTGGCCCTGGTGCACGGGGCCGAGACCACGCTCAAGCGCTTCTATCCCGAAGGCAACCTGGTGCGGCTGCAACCGGCCAACGTGGAGATGGAGCCGATTTACGTCCCCGCGGCGCAAGTCGCCATTCAGGGCCGGGTGCTGGGAGTGCTCCGGAAGTACAAGTGACTTTTGTCATCGAGCGCGCAAGTGAAGCTGGAGCCTGCTTCAAAAATATTGGCAGCAGAGGAAACAAGGCGTCCCTCAGCGGCTAAATCCGCGTAGATTGCGGCTTTCGTATGGCGCGGCTGAAGGCGTGCCCTTTCAAGATCACTTTTTGA
>JASHTU010000269.1 GCA_030040395.1 Acidobacteriaceae bacterium | reverse complement strand
CCCGAGAGACCTCGGCATGGGCCATCACGAGATCGAGCGCTCGACCGCGCGCGGCGTGGGCCTTGGCCAGCTTTTCATAGTAATGAACGGCGGCTCCTACGCCGAGCCCACCGACTAGACCTAAGCAACGACCCTTGTCCATGGAAGTTGAGCTTAATGCATGGACAAGGAGTGGGGTCGATTGGAGCCGATCCGGGAGTGGCGTGGGCGCATGGCTTAGCGCCTTCCGTAGAATAGGGATGGGATGGCTTTTACCGAACAATACGATGTGGCAGTGGTTGGTGCGGGGCATGCGGGGTGCGAGGCGGCGATGGCTGCGGCGCGCATGGGGCTGAAGACCGCGCTGATCACCATGAACCTTGACCTGATTGCGCAAATGAGTTGCAATCCGGCCGTGGGCGGCGTCGCCAAGGGACACCTGGTGCGCGAAGTGGACGCGCTGGGCGGAATTATGGGCGAAGTGGCGGACGCGGTAGGAATTCAGTTCCGGCTGCTGAACTCGTCGCGCGGGCCGGCGGTGTGGAGTCCGCGGGCGCAGTGCGATAAGCAGCTTTACCGTGTGAAGATGCGCGAAGTGCTGGAGGGCCAGCCGGGCTTGCATATACGGCAAGCGGAGGTCGTGGACCTCGTGATCGAAGAGGGACCAGGGACTGAAGGACTAGGAGCTGGCGACTTAGGGACCCAGGAAACCGACGAAGCAGCTGAGTTGCCACGGCCGGTGCGGCCTTTTCGCCGCGTCGTGGGACTGAAGATGCGCGACGGGCGCAGGCTGATGGCGGGCGCAACGATTATTACCACCGGCACATTTCTGAATGGGTTGATTCACTGCGGCGAAGAGCGATATCCGGCGGGCCGGAGCGGGGAGCCAGCCAGCGTGCTGTTGGGCGAGGCGCTCCGCGCGCTGGGGCTGCGGACGTGCCGGTTAAAGACAGGAACGCCGCCGCGCTTGGATGGGCGGACGATCCGGTGGGACATGTTTGAGGAGCAGCCAGGCGATGCGGAGCCAACGCCATTCAGCTTTCGGACGAAGAAGATCGTGCAACCGCAGGTAAGCTGCCACATCGCCTTCACTACGCCGGAGACGCTGCGGCTGATCCGCGAAAACGTGCACCGAAGCGCGATGTATTCAGGGCGGATCCAGGGGATCGGCCCGCGGTACTGTCCGTCGATCGAAGACAAGATTGTGAAATTCCCCGATAAGACACAGCACCAGTTCTTTCTGGAGCCGGAGGGGCTGAACACGCACGAGGTATACGTGAACGGGATGTCCACGTCTCTGCCCATGGAGGTGCAGTGGCAAATGGTGCACTCGATTCCGGGCCTCGACGAGGCGGAGATGCTGCGGCCGGGCTATGCCATCGAGTACGACAGTGTCGACGCCACGGAGCTGAACCGCACCTTGCGTGTGAAATCCATGGAGGGCCTTTACCTCGCCGGGCAAATCAACGGCACAAGCGGGTACGAAGAGGCCGCGTGCCAGGGGATCATGGCGGGCATTAACGCGGCATTGTGGTTGAAGGGCGAGCCGCCGTTCACGATGGACCGCAGCGAAGGATATACGGGCATCCTGATCGACGATTTGATTTCGAAGGGAACCAATGAGCCCTACCGAATGTTTACGTCACGCGCGGAGTTCCGGCTGCATCTGCGCATCGACAACGCCGACCGCCGGCTGACGCCGCACGGGCGTCGGCTGGGACTGATCGACGACGCGGCGTGGGCGGAATACGAGCGCAAGCAGGCGCGGATGTCGGCGCTCAAGCGGCTGCTCGCTTCAGGCAAGATCGACTCCGAAAAGCTGCAGGCCGCAGGCCTTGGCGAGCTGACGGCGACAGCGGGGCTGACCTGGGCGCAACTGCTTAAGCGGCCGGAGGTGACGATTGACGCGGTGCTCGCGGCGCTGGCTGACCAACTCCGGCGAGATCCGCTGCTGGCTGAATTCGGGCTTTCCCGCGGCGAGATTCCCGATCCCATCGAGCGCAGCACGCTGCGCAACGAGGCGCGGGCGGTAGAGACGGAGATCAAGTTTGCCGGATATCTGGACCAGCAGAAGAAGGCTATCGAGAAACTGAGGGCGGCTGAGGCGGTGGCGATTCCGGAGTGGATCGAGTACGGATCGATCAGCGGGCTTTCGCGCGAGATGCGGGAGAAGCTGGAGCGCGTACGGCCGGGCACGATCGGGCAGGCAAGCCGCATTCCCGGGGTGACGCCCGCAGCGCTGAGTTTGGTGCACGTGTCAATCAAGCTGCAAGGGGCGGGCAAGGTGCAGCGGGCGCGGCGGGCGACCGAACGGAACGGCCCGTGGAGCCCGGATCCTGCAGTGGACGACGGCCGCGCTTCGGCAGTTCAAAGAGAAGCTTGCTGAAAGCGCAGGCCAAAGTTCACTTCAGAATCGGCGCAACTTAGGGCCTAATTTTGGCTGTCCTTATCTCCGCGAGAGAAGAACGGGATATGGAACGGTTCTTCGGCCGTGGAGGGTTTCTTCTGCTTGCCTTGCATCTCCTGGCGCAGCGTGGTGCGCTGGGAATTGATGCACTTCCAGCCGCCATGCGAGCGCTCGAAGATGTGGGTGAAAACGCCTTTTTCTGTCACTTCCGACGAGGCTACCCGGTGGCGGAGGGTGTAGGTGCCGTTGGCTACGGCGACGTCGCCCAACATGCGCACCGTGATCACCTTCTGGGTGAGATACAGCCCCTTGTCGTCACTCGAGATGACTTGGACCACCTGCTGGTTGCGGGTCGTGATGTCGCCGTTGGCCGCAACATCGACGAACAATGGCGATAGGACGTTCTCCAAGCCGTACTGGTCGTGCTGATTGACGGCGGTGGCCCAGGCGTCCTCGATCTTTTGAAACTCGACGATCTCCGGACTTTCGGTGGTCAAGGCGCCGGACTGGTCGGGCGTGGTGGCCGTTGGCGGATCGGTTGCAGGATTCTGGGCGGCTGCGGCGCAGCACGCAAAAAGTACAGCAGCAAAGCAGGCAAAAAGACGGCTCATAGTCAAGGTGTGCTCCCGTTTGTACTGGGAAGGCCCTAGGAAAATCATATCTCTTGGACTCGGAAAACGGGCCGGACGGAAGCGGGAAAAGGGCGGGCTCGAGATCCTGGCGCTAAATAAGGCTTTGCAGCCGTTCGGGCTGGCGGAGGGTGACAAGAGAGTCCTCGATGGTGATCCAACCCTCTTTGCGGAACTGGCCCAGGGTGCGGGTCACGGTTTCCCGGGTGGTGCAGGTCATGGAGGCCATCTCCTCGTGCGTGAGGAGAAGGGGAAAATGGTATTCGCCGTTGTCCGTGCGTTCACCGATCTGGTGGGCGAGTTCGAGCAGCAGCCGGCCGAGGCGCGTGGCCACGGTCTCAGAGAGGGCGATGCGGCAGGCGTCCTGCAAAGCGAAGCGGTACTCCTGACAAATGCACTGCACGGAGCGCATTTGCGCCTCTTTATGGCTGCGCAGGAAGTTGAGAAAACGCTCCCGCTCGACAGGGCGCAATTGCGCAGTGGTCAATGACTCCGCCGACACCTCATAGACTCCGTGAGAGAGAACCGCGTAGAGGCCGAGCATCGAGCCGGGACCGGCAACGCGCACGATCATCTGGCGATCGTCGGGCCGGCCGGTGGTGAGCTTGAGGTACCCGCCGCAGATGAGGTAGAGGCAGCGAGCTTCTTCGCCCTGGGTAAACAGGGCTGCCTGCGCGGGCAAAGAAATGGTGCTGGTGGCCAACTCGAGGTCGGCGAGAACCGCGCTGCCCAAGGAGCAGAACCACCCCGGACGGCGGTTGGAACATGCGGCGCAGCCCACGGGCGCCTGGCGGCCCATCTGTGCGGTCCGCCCATGCCCATCCGAAGAAATTTCTGTGTTCGTCATCGTCTTGCCTTCTTCCGATGCCGATCCAGCGCCTCCGCCGTTTTTCTGCAATCCTGCGCTCCCCGCAAGGGCCATGGTCAAGGTGGAGGCGCGAGGGCTCTTCCGGAATAGGGGCTTTTGCTTGATTGAGAGTGTTGCGCATTGAGCGTGGCCTTGGATGTGATGGGCCTCACGTCTATTGGAAGGGTGTCGCGGAGGCGGAACAAAGTCAGGCGCGGAACGCGCATGAATGTGACTGCGCTCACGAAATGGCGACTGGCGCCCGGGCGTAAGTCGCTCTGGCGCGGGCAAATAAAGGCCAATTCCCGCCCTTTGAAATGATGTGATGAACGTCACCGCTTGGGTGTATGACCGCAGCGTAGTGTTGCGGATAAGTAGTGATGCTCCGCACAACGCGAAGCTTCCTCGGCAAGACGAACCAGCACACCTGAAGCCGATGCGGCGCCCGCCAGAGAAGACGCCGCGTCCGGCCCCACGAACCGCTAGTTCCGCTGCCGGTGGAAGAGGCAGAGGGAGCGTCCCAAGGCGGTAACTTGCATGCATACGAGTGGGCCTGTAACGCGATTGCCGATCGGTGCGGCTCCGGGGATTTGGCCGGGACTGCGAGCGAGTTGGATGTTGATTTTGGGCGCGGGCATGATCTGCGCCACCGCCCTGGCCGCGCCTCCCAAAAATAACAAGCCGGCCAACCCCGCGGCGGCGAAGGCGGTTCAGCCCTCGACTTACGTGGGCTCCGACACATGCGCCACTTGTCATGACGAGGTGAGCAAGAAGTTCGCTGCCAATCCCCATACCAAGATGACGTTCATGCACGGTGACAACGGCATCACCTGCGAAAACTGCCACGGACCGGGCGCCGACCACGTGGCCGGCGGCGGCGACGTGAGCAAGATCTTCGATCCTTTGAAGGGCTCGGCAAAGCAGGTGAACGACACCTGTTTGAAATGCCACGCTGGAACCCACCCCAATTTTGAGCGCTCGCCCCACGCCAAAGCGGGCCTGAGCTGCATTAGCTGCCACAGCATTCACGGTTCCGAGGCACGCACTCCCTTGCAGGCGGCGGAATTGCACCTGATGGGCACCACCAGCGACGTGCACAGCCCCGAGGCCAAGGATCTGCTGCTCAAGGGGCCGCAGCCCACCCTCTGCTACCAGTGCCACAACGGCGAGCGGGCGCAGTTCAACATGCCCATCCATCACCGGGTGAATGAGGGTCTGGTGCAGTGCACGGATTGCCACGACGTGCATGGCACTTTCGGCAACAACAATCTGCGGAGCACGGCGGACCAGAACATGATTTGCACCAAGTGCCACACCGACGTGCGCGGGCCGTTTGTGTACGAGCACGCGCCGGTCAAGGCGGAAGGGTGCTTGGCTTGCCACACGCCGCATGGTTCGCAGAATCCGCGGCTGCTGAATCTGGCCAACATCAACACGCTCTGCAACCAGTGCCACAGCCGGGTGGCGAACGCAACGATTCACGGAATGGGCGCTGGATCGGACGAGTTGGCGCCTTGCACGAGCTGCCACACCTACATTCATGGGTCCAACATCAACGCGGCGTTCCTCAGGTAGCTGAAAGGCCTGCGCCGTTGAGTCCCGGACGGACGGCGAGGCGCAGACCGGACAGCGGGTGTCGAAGCAAGGTCAGGGTTTGAGGTAAGAGGCGGTTTTCAAGTGAGGCTTCATATGAACATGACAGGCTGGTATTCAAGGCTTTCGAAGCAATATGGTTCGCCCGCAGTGATCCGGCGTCTCGGCGAGGGCGCCGCGGCGGCCATGCTGGCGCTGATCGCGGGCGTCGCCGCGGCGCAAACTCCCGCCGCGGCGGGCTCGACGCCGGAGATGAGCATTCCTTCGGGGTATACGGTCCATCAGTCGGTGGATTTGGGCGGCCGCATCGCCGGGATCAACGGCGGCGGCGCCATGTACGACACGCTGGTGAACCTTCAATCAGGACCCCGCGTGCTGAATCAGACCTTCGAAATGCGCGCCAATCCCGGAAATGAAACCGGGCCGTTCGATGTTCTAAACGCGGTGAGCAGCGGATTTGGCGGCGACCCCAACGATTTCGCCAGGCTGGATTTTTCCAAGGGAAAGGTTTACGACTTCTCGGGGATGTTCCGCCGCGACCGCCAATATATGGATTACGATCTACTGGGCAACGCGAATATTCCCAGCGGGCAGTCGATACCCATCGGCCCCGCGACCGCGCCCACCGGCGCGCTGCCCTATGCGCAGATGGATCAATCCGCGTTCCTGTTCAACACCGTGCGCCGCATGAGCGACGTGAATCTGACCGCGGCGCCGCTGGCGAAAGTGACCTACCGGTTCAGCTACTCGCAGGATGTCTTCGAGGGGCCGAGCCTGACGCCGAGCGGCTATTCGTTCGGCGGCTCGTACTCCAATATCGTCGAAGAGTTCCAGCGCAACAGCGGCGACAATTTCCTGGGCGGGATCGACTGGAAGCCGGTGCGGAACACGCGGCTGACGTATGAAGAGGAGATCGACCATGAGAAGGTGAACTCCTACTTCAACCTCGCGCCGGGCGCTTTCAACGTGGCGGAGGCGGATGGAACTCCGGCGGCGCTGTTGGCGAGCTACTTTACCCTAACGCCCTACACGAGCAGCTCGTGCAACGCCAACAGCCTGAACGGCAATCCGATTCTGTCGGCATCGACCATGGCCGGCGGCATACCGGTGGTGAACCCGGCTTGCGCGGTGGTGACCAACTATTCCCGTTCGGCGCCGACGCGCATTCTCTTTCCGACGGAGATCTTCCGGCTGCAGAGCTCGAGCATCAAGAACGTGGCTTTGAACGGCGACGTGCGGTACACCAACGCCAACATGAATATGCCCGCCTATTACGAGAGCTTCCAGGGACTGACGACGGCCGGCAAGAGCGGAGCCACCACCGGACTCGTATACACGGCTGCGGGCAGCGCCAGGCGCCAAGTGATCGCCGCCGATTTTGGCGCCGTGTGGCAGTTCAGCAATCGGGTGAGCCTCGAAGAGCAGGTAACTTTCTCGAATGCTCACCAGCCGGGAGCGACAACCATGAACGGCCTGACCACGCTGCTGACGGGGACGGCTGCGGGCAGCGAAACCATCAACAGCCCGACGACCGCGACTGTAGTGAGCGCTCCCACCACTCCACTCACCAGCACTTTTGAAGGCAGCGGCGACATCGGCTTGCCCTTGCCGCAATACTTCGGCCAGAAGTCTGTGGAGAATAACTTCACGTTGAGCTGGGACGCCACCTCCCGGGCCACGTTCGCTCTCACCTATCGCCACAGCTTGCATGACATCGATCAGACCGCCTACGCATACGCGACAAGCACCGCCCCGGCCACCTGGACACCCACCATTGTCGACATCAACGGAGACGGCGCAATTGTGAACGCGGCCCTGCGGCCCACCAACAATTGGGAACTGAACGGCAGCGTGGAAGCGATGTACAACGACAACGCGCTTACGCCGATGGGATTCAGGCAATTGCGCGAGTACCGGGTGCACACCATTTACAGGCCGAAGGCGTGGGCGACGATTTCAGGCGCCTTTACGGACCGGGAGCGGCACAACAACACCGACAACCTGAGTCCGGCCGACTTGACCGCGTCCAACACTGCCTACGCCGGCCCGCTGGATCATGCGGACCACAGCCGCTTCGTAAGCGTGGGAACGGACCTGTTCCCGAACGAACACTTCGGCGTCGATCTCAACTATGCCTATAGCGATGTGTATATGGCGGATAACATCTGCTATCTGGGGGGCGCTAGCGCCGCTTTGCCCCTCGCCGCCGCCACTCCCAGCGGCACGGCGTGCCCTCAAACAGCGCAGAACAGGGGAGGAGGCTATGATTTCGGGCCGGCCCTGGACTTCATCGACGCGCCCACGCAATCGGCATTCGTGGCGTTCGATGTGGCGCCCACCCGGCGGCTCCAAGCCAACCTCGGCTACAACGTGAGCGCGGTGAGCGGCAACCAGTTCTTCAACGATCCGCGGGCGGTGAACGGTTCTCTGAATTCGACCTACCAGTCGCCTTTTGTGAACATCGCGTGGAAGTACGGGGCAGGATGGACGTGGAAGGCGCAGTACAACTTCTACGGCTACGGGGAGGGTGGTCCTTCCGGGGCGCAGTACTGTTCCACTTCTCCAACGGCCCCAGCACCCGGCGCGCCGGTTTCCGTGGTTCCATGCAGTTCAATCACGGCGTATCAAACCGGCCTGACGCTTCCTTCCGCGGGCGAAAGCTTGCCACGGAATTTCCACGCCGGCAACGTGCTCCTCGGAGTGCATTACGAATTCTGACGAACATTCACGGGGGTGGGCCCGGGCCCAGAAGTTTTTAGGCCCGCCCCGTTTTTCCAAGACTCGCAGGCGCGCCTTGTGAAAATGGAAAGAAAGTGAAAGAGGGTTTTTCGGCAGGCCGTGCGCCAGCCGGAATAAGTGCAAGGAGCACGACCATGAGCAAGACAATTCGATTTGCGGTTGCGTTGGCGGCGGTTCTGTTTGTCGGCGCGATGGGCTTCGCCCAATCCGGGGAAGCGACGTATAAGGCCAAATGCCAGAGCTGTCATGGCGCTGAAGGCACGCCAAATCCGGGCATTGCCAAGATGATGGGCGTAAAGCCCGCCAATGACGCGGCGGTGAAGGCGCATAGTGAGGCGCAGATGATCGCCATTACGACCGACGGCAAGGGCAAGATGCCGGCGTTCAAGGGCAAGCTGACCGACGCCCAGATCAAGGATTCCGTGGCTTACTTCCGGACTTTCGCGAAGTAGGACGCGGGAAAAGAGCACGAGGGAAAGGAACCGGCGCGGGGCACGTTGACACCTCCGCGCCGTTCGTGTGAGATGGGATCAGTTCTCCATCTCAGTGACGGCGCCAGCGGCGGGAAGTCTCCGATCGCGGCTGGACCAAGACAGGGAATCACCGGGTTGAATGCGGACGGACGCGTGTTGACCGGAAAACTCAAGCACCGGAAGGGCTCAAGGAGTATGGGAATGACGAAGAGGATTCGATCTTTGATAGTGTTGGCCACGGCCGTCTCGATGGCCGGCGCGATGAGCTTCGCCCAGTCTTCAGGGGAAGCGACCTATAAGGCGAAATGCCAAATGTGCCATGGGCCCACGGGAACTCCCAGCCCTGGAATGGCCAAGATGATGGGCATCAAGGCGGTTTCCGATCCGGCGATGAAGGCGTTGACGGTGGCGCAAGTCGAGGCCACAGTACAGAACGGCAAGGGCAAGATGAAGCCGATCGCCGGGTTGAGCGATGCACAGGTAAAGGCGGTAGCCGAGTATTTCAAAACCCTCAAATAGCACGTACAATCGAAAATCGAAATGCACAATAGAGCGGGCTCGGGGTGCTCCGACTGCGCGCGCGAGGGTGCGTCGTGGCCATTTCACCGGGGCGCCGTCCGGCGCTGAGGGGACGTGTGCCCGCGGCTGCGCGGCGTGCAGAGGCTTTGAGCTAACTTCCGGCCCGCCAGTGTGCAGGTTATCCGCAACATGCGGGAGGCAAGGTGTCACTTTTTCAGAATTTCCGCGAGAATTGGCTGCGGCCGGCGCTGTTTTTTGGTAATAACCCCATCAGCCTGGCCGGGGGCGCCATTACCACCGCTTCCGGCGTGACGATGATCGGCTATTGGGCGGCGGAGTTGGTCGGGCACCTCAGCGAAAACCCCTATCTGGGCATCATCTTTTCACTGATTCTGCCCATTTTGTTCGTAATCGGGCTGGCGCTGATCCCGATCGGGGTGCTGGCGCGGCGCAGGAAGCTTCTGAGAGCGGGGCAGATTCCCGCCGAATATCCCAAGATCGACTTGAACGACCGGATCTTCCGGCATGGTCTGGACATCGTGCTGGTAGCGACGATCTTCAACCTGCTGGTCGTGGCGACGGCCAGCTATCGCGGCGCGGATTATATGGATTCGCCGCAGTTTTGCGGTCAATCGTGCCACGTGATGAATCCGGAGTACGCCGCCTACCAGATTGGCGCTCACTCCCATGTGGCGTGCGTCCAGTGCCACATCGGCTCGGGCGCCCAAGCCTACTTCAGCGCCAAGGTGAACGGGACCAAGCAGATCCTCGAGGTCGCCTTCGACCGCTATCCGCGGCCGATTCCGTCGCCTGTGACGAACCTGCGTCCAGCGCGGTACACCTGCGAGGCCTGCCACACGCCCACTCGCTTCGATGGCGACAAGCTGCTGGTGAAGTCGGAGTTTGCCGACGACGAAAAGAACACCGAGACGCAGACGGTGCTGATCCTGCACCTGGGAGGGGTGGATTCGTTGTCACACCTGACGGGGATTCACGGGGTTCACCTGGGGCACATCGAGTACATCGCCACCGACTCGGCGCGGACCACGATTCCCTGGGTGGCGCGGGAAAACCCCGATGGCTCGGACGCGGTTTATAGTTCGCTGCCGGCGGGCAGCGGCGTTCCCAAGGGTGAACGGCGGTTGATGGATTGCATCGATTGCCACAACCGCGCGGCGCACCCGTTTGAACCCGCCCAGGACGCGATTGACCGGGCGATGGCCGATGGGATCATCAGCGCCGATCTACCCTGGGTTCACAAGGAGGGCCTGCAACTGCTGAAGGCCGCCTACACGAGCCAGGCGCAGGCGCGCGCCGAAATTCCCCAGGAACTGACGGCGTTCTACCAGAAGAGCTTTCCGGAGGTGCTGGCGGCGAAAGGGCCGCAGGTGAAAGCGGCGGCGCAGGAGTTGGTAACGCTTTACTCCGAGAATGTCTTCCCTTCCATGGACGTGACGTGGGGCACGCATCCGAACCACATCGGACACATGAGCTACCCCGGCTGTTTCCGCTGCCACGATGGCAGCCACCTGGCCAAGAACGGCAACGCGATTCCGCAGGACTGCTCGGTTTGCCACAATTTGCTGGCCGTGGAAGAAGCCAAGCCCAAGGTGCTTTCGGATCTGGGCATTCAGCA
>JASHTU010000268.1 GCA_030040395.1 Acidobacteriaceae bacterium | reverse complement strand
GACGGCTACGCCAAAGATGGCTTCCTGGCCGTTGCGCCCGCGCTGTTTGACCGCATCGAGCCCGGCATCGAGCTTGGCTACGACGGCGCCGACATGGAGAAGGCGATGAGCTTCTTCCCCAAGCTCGACATGGACAAGGCGGTGGCCGATGTGGCGGCCGCGGTGGAATATGCGGAGAAGGCGACGCAAAAGAACGTGGGCGTCATCGGCTATTGTTTTGGCGGATCGGTGGCTTGGCTGGCTGCGACGCGGCTGCATCCTGCGGTTGCGGTGGGCTACTACGGGGGACGCATCGGGGACTACGCCGGCGAAAATCCCCATTGTCCGGTGATGCTGCATTTCGGCCGGCAAGACGCGCACATTCCCGCCGAAGAGGTGGAGAAGGTGCATGCCGCTCATCCCGAAGTTAAAATTTATTGGTACGACGGGGGTCATGGGTTCAATTGCGACGCCCGCGCCAGTTACAACGCTCAGGCGGCCACGGAAGCACGCGGGCGTTCACTGGAGTTCCTGAAGAAACATGTGGCGTGAAGGGAACGGCTTGGCGCGTCGTCTTCCTTTCCGCGATGAAGAGGCGGAAAGGGCAGGAGGCGGGCGCCAGCCACATACTTATTCCGACCAGACGGCCAGCACGTTGCCCACGCCGTCGGCGAAGTGGAAGCGGCGGCCGCCGGGAAACTCGAAGGTGGGCGCGACGATGGCGCCGCCGGAGGCGACAATCGCGGCTTCAGTGGCTTTTAAGTCCGCGGAGTAGAGCACGACGAGCGGCGCGGGCGTGGGGGGAGGGTCGTGCGGCGCGATCTTGTAGAAGCCTCCGTCAACGCCGGCTTCGGCAGCGCTGAAGCTGGCGTAGTCCGGACCGTAGTCCTGAAATTTCCAGCCGAAGACGGTTGCGTAGAACTCTTTCGCCCGCGCAATGTCATGGGCGGCAAACTCGATGTAGTTGATGGTGTGGTGATGAGCGGGATGCCCCATGGCTTTTCTCCTTTGCGGTTGAGCTGGGGTGGAGTAAGGGAAAAGCGCCGCACAAGCGAGGCGGAGGCGCGCACCTTTCCCGTGCGCTTCTGAACGCCTCCATCCGCAGTCCCTCAGAAGCCGGGGAGTGCAGGTAGAGCCCGCTGGTTGGCATGCAGGGCGGACTACCGAGGTACGCCGTCTACGTTAACAGACGCCGGCGCTGGCGACGCAAGCGAATTCTTCAAGAGTCACTTTCCGATTTCGAGCGCGAAGCCGCCCATGATCTCGCGCGGCGGCATGGCGACGCCGCTGATCTCGTGATAGCCGGTGTTACTGAGATTGGTGAGGCGAAGATAGGGGCGCAGCCTGCCAGCGTCGTGCGTGAGGGCGAGGTTCCACACCGGGTAGACGGATTGCTGGTAGCGTTGCGCAAGCTGGACCATGTTGGTGACGGTGAGCGCGCGGCCCAACTGCGCGGTCCACGTGGCGTGTAGGTTCTGGACCGGATAGTTGAAGACGTACTCCGACTCCAATCCGCGCAACGCGCCTTGCGCGCCGCTCAACCCCGTCCACGAGATGCGGACGGTCTGCGACTTTGAGGCCAGCCAGGTGAGGGTGGAGTCGGCTCCGGCAAAGCGGAGGCCGTTGAGGTTTGCGGCCTGCCAAGGCTGGGTGGAGTTAGCGCGCACGTAGTCGATGGTGTTGTGTTGCTGGGAATAGAAGGCGGTGACGGAAAGCGTGAGCCGGCGGATGGAGGCCCAATCGGCGCCCAAATCGCCTGACCAGGCCGATTCCGGTTTCAGGTTCGGGTCGCCGCGCGTGACGGGGTCAGAGTAATAGAGGTCGGTGTAGGTGGGAATGCGAAAGCCGTAGCCGCCGCTGGCGCGCAGCTTGAAGCGCGCGGCCACGCGCAAGCTGGCGGAAAGTTGCGGCGAAAACACGGCCAAGGCGCCTCCGGAAAAGATCTCCTCGCGCGCGCCAGCGGAAAAACTCCAGGGTTTTTGCGCCGGGCGCAGGTCGAGATCGATGTAGCCGGCGCCCCGGTTGCGGGCGTGAATGCCGAGGGCGAAGGATGTGACTCCAGCGGAGAAGTTGAAGCTGCGGATGCTGTCTCCGTCGCCTTCGAGGCCCACGAGCAGGGCTGAAGTTTTGTGGAAAGTCAGAGTGTGGCGCAGCGAGGCCTGCCACGAACCGTCGGTGTGGTTGTTTTCATAGATTGCCGGGTCGCCGCGCACCAGCACGTAGTCATCAGTATGGCGGCGGAAGGCGAAGGCTGCGACGGTGCGGCTGCCCAACTCCTGCCGGATGGAGGCGAAAAGGCCTTTAGTTCGCTCCCAGGAGGGGTAATCGCCGTAAAACTGGTTGGCTCCGAAGGAGCGGTCGCTGCCGGCAAAGAGCAGGTCGGTGACGCCGAAGCGCGAGGCGTTCCAACTTTCGGCGGAGGCGTCCTGGTTGCGGTAGTCGCGGTCAACCATAAACCCGGTGGAGAAGTTGCGGTCGGCGGTGATGCGCCCGCTCCAGCGGCGGCGGGTGGCGGCCGCCAGCAGCGATTCCTCGTTGGCCTGGAAGCTGCCTTCGCCGAGGCGCAGGCGCAGCGAATCGCGATCGGGCGCGGCGGTGAGGAAATCGACCACCCCGCTCAGCGCGTCGACGCCGTGCAGCGTGGAGCCCGCGCCCTCGAGCACCTGGATCGAGTTCATGGCTTCCATAGGCAGCGGGAGGTCGAGGTTGTGGTGCGAGGTCTGGGCGTCGTTGATGCGAAAGCCGTTGAGCAGGACCAGCGTCTGCTCGAAGCTGCCGCCCTGAAGCACGAGGTCAGACTGCGCGCCGCCCGCGCCGCGCTGCTCGAGAAAGACGGACGAGTCCTGGCGCAGGAGATCGAGGGGCGTGGCGGCGAACAACTCCATGGGCTTGACGGGCAGCACCACGACGGGGCGCGGCGATTCGGCCAGCGGCACGGGCGTGGCTGAGCCCAGCACCACCATGGTCTGCGCTGGCGCGGTGACGGGAGCGGTGGGCGGAGCCGGCGCGTCCTGAGCTCGGAGCGAAGGGGAAAGAAACAAGGGAAGGCCGATCGCGATCGCGGTGGAGTTCCGGCAAGACAATTTCCAGCGAGCCATAGGTTCGATTCCAGGATGAACGCCGATGGGCCAAGCATTCAAGAACGATTTTGTGTTGTGTTAAATAGTTTTATCAGTAAACTATCGTAATGCAGACGATGCGCATCGACGCTTTTCTCCAGGAAAGCCCCATGTTTGCCGTGAGCCGCGCGGCGCGGCGGTTCGAAGGGCTGGCCACGCGGGCTTTGGCCGGCGATGGCCTGAGTTTTCTTGAAGGGTTGACGCTGGCGGCGTTGTTTTTCGAGGCGCCGCGGCTGGTCAAGCCCTCTCAATTGGCCGAGACCTTTGGGACCACACGGGGCAACGTGAGCCATTGCATCACGTCGCTCGAAGCCAAAGGATTTTTGCAGCGGCGGATCGATTCCGAGGATGCGCGGGCGTTTCAACTTACGCTCAAGCCGCACGGGAAGCGGTGCGCGGTGCGCGTGATTGCCGCTTTCGACAAGCTGCAAAAGGAATTCGAGGCGGAGATCGGCAAGAACGCGCTCGCTGAAATGCTCCGCCTGGTTCGGCGGCTGGAGGCGCGATGGGGATGAGACGAGGATGCCCGCGCCGGCAGGACGGGCACGGGGGCTGCTTGCAGGGATGAAGTTTGGCGTCATGCTGAGAGTTTCCCGGGCTGAGTGTGTCCCGAATTGGGAGTACAGTGGTCTTGCAAGGGATCGCGAGATCGACCCCCGGGGGATCAACCCTGGATCAATCGGGAGGTCGAGCAAAAGACCGCGCCCGAGATCACGCCCAAAATCACGTCAAAATCTGGTTAAGGAGCAGACAATGCCTTCCCTCACTGCTGAAAACATCGAATCGCGGTTACGTAACCTGCAGGGTTGGCGGGTCGAGGCCGGCGAACTGGTGCGCACCTTCCAATTCGCCGACTTCCGCGCCGCTCTGCGTTTTGTGAACAACGTGGGCGAGCTAGCCGAGCAGGCCGGGCACCATCCCGACATCGACATCCGGTACAACCGAGTTCGCCTGGCGCTCACCACCCACGATGCCGGCGGGCTGACAGACAAGGACTTCGAGCTGGCTGCCCAGGCTGGAAAAGCCGCCTGAGCTCTCACGGTCCGTCAGGGATAAATCGCTGGATGGACCGTTTCCAGGCAAACAGAAGGCTCAGGGTAAGATCCCAAAATCTGGATTTCCTTGGTTTTTGGGCACGCTTGGCGGCGAAAGGGTCTTAATGTATCACGATATGGTATGAGATCGGATGTGTGGAGAGAGGGGCGTACTTGGCGCGCGGGGCGCGACAGGCGCGTGCGTTTCCGTTCGCGCTTGCCGATCTTCGACTTTAATATATTGATAATAGATACGTTAATAGGAAAACAGAGCGGCTCCTGACGCGGAGGTCTGTGGAAGGATAGAGGATCTCGGCGACTATTTTGCACAAATGGGGCTTGGGTCTAAAAAAATTTGGAATTTTGTATTTGCATTCTTCCGAATCTATGCTATCGTGTATTTATTCCGGTTGTGAGGGCGGTCAAAACCACCTCCAACCGGGAGCAGTTTGCGTCACTGGCCTCCCGGCACGAACAGCTTCAACGTTCGTGCCGTTTTTTTGTGCCGGAAGACTTCCCTTCCCTTTTTTGCGTTCCTCCGCGGCTGAGCCGAACGAGAAATGTTGGAGCGGCGCAAGCTCAGCGCGAGACTCCGGGCGCACCGGGCATGGCTGACGCTCGCGCGTTGAAATGATGCGCACGCTCCACATCCATCCGCTTTGCTGAAAACCACTGCGCTTGGGCGTAGGCGGCATCTTTCGGCGCCGTCGGCGAGCCATAAGGCCGGCACCGCGCGCTCGCGCTTCAGCGGATGAAGATCACGCTGGTTGGTGAAGTTCCATAGGATCGCTCTCGACACGCGTGTGATTGCTATCACCATGAAAGTTGACCCGCGGAAGCTATGATCGATCCCCGGAAGACCCCTTGCAAGGGCAAGAAAAAATCTCTTGCACAGGACCGTTTGCCAAGCCGGCTAGCCTCGTGGTGGGGTGGATTTGCGCTTTTCCAGGTTTTCCTGGTCGAGACTGGGAGCGCGCCGCGTGGGACTTTTGGGGATCACGTGGTCACAGCTATAGAGCGGCGAGAGGTCCCAAGGGGGAATACACGACTCCGAGGTGAAGGATGCCATTTGTACCTGCGATGTGGACGATTTGGGGCGCACTGGTTCTGCTGTTTAGCGCGCTGAAGCTTTATATTTCGAGACTAAGCCGCGACGAGGAGGATCAACTGATCCTCGACGAATCTTTTGAGCACTTACGGTTGGAGCAGGCCGCGATTGTGGCCAAGGTGAACAAGGTTGAGCCGGTCGAACACGCAGTTCTGTGGGTTCTGTGTGCGATGAGCCTTTTCGTGGTGTGCTACTACATCTTGAATATGGTCAATCAGTTCAGATAGGCGGCTCAGGCAGCGCGGATGGGCGTGAAAGTCCATCTGTGCGGGCCAAGCGAATTGGGACAGCGCGGCGTCGGCTGGCGGCGCGTCCTGGTTAGGGGAGCCAGCGGAAGGCGCGGCCAAAGACGTTTCTTTGCGCCGCGCGAGGCGCAGATTCGCCACCTTCGATTCGACCTTACGAGCGACGGCGTCCAGTCGATGGATCCGAAACGCTGCTTAGCTAAGGATATTGAGATGGACCAAAATGTCCCGCACGTAGTAAGCGATCACAATCACCGTCATGGCGGCGACGAGCCAGTAGGCGACTTTCAAGATAGGCTCGACCTTGTTCACTTTAGCGACGATCGCCGCCTGCGCGTTTCTCTCGTGGTCAAATGAGTCGTCCAGAAAAATCTGATCCTCTTCATCTTTGGTCAGATTGGAGCGATAAATATGCAGTCCTGCCATCACAAGAACGAGCAGACTCCAAACCACCCACATGACCGGCATAAACGTCATGGCTCCACCTCCGATGGACTTTCCGGTCCCGGATATCCCAGACGCGTGGCGAAAATTCAGTCCGAGATCAGCCGGACCCTTTTGGTTGATCATGATAGTCCGTAACGAGGAGAATAGGGAATCAAAATTTTCTGCAAAGGTTGCCTGGTAAGCAACGGAGGGCTGCGACCTTCCCGCCGGCAGCCGCATCCAAAGGGAGAAACGTGAATAGGCTTGTGGTGTGCGCCCCAAGGGCTGTACATTGAGAATAGCGAACAATCCATTCACGAGATGGGAGATGTCAATGGCCACAGTGACCGCCGCACCGGAACAGGAAACCCCAAAAAAGACGCCACCGCTCACCCTGACCCCTACGGCTATCGCCAAGGTGCGGGAGATTATGGCGACGCAGGACCCAATTCCCGCTGGTCTTCGGATTGGCGTCGTGGGCGGAGGATGCTCCGGCTTTCAATACTCGATGGCTTTCGAGAACCAGAGCGGAATGATGGACAAGGTCTTCAATTTTGACGATTTGAAGGTGTTCATCGACGCCACGTCGCTGATGTACCTGCAAGGGTGCACGGTGGATTACGTGGAGACGCTGGAGGCGGCCGGATTCAAGTTCGATAACCCCCAGGTGAAGTCGACCTGCGGCTGCGGATCTTCGTTCAACGTATAACGGCGAGGCCAGGAAGATTGACCAAAGGGCCCGTCCTCCGAGTGGGGGGCGGGCCTTTATGCGTTTCATGGGTGAATATCCAGGTTCCCGGAAGGATGTTTTTGCGGTTTTTGGTTGCGATTCGGCGCGGATTTCCAGAGATTTTTTATAGTGGCGAGTTCGGGCCTGCTTTATCCACAAAAACCGGAGCCTAGCGGCGTTGACCCTCTGCTTCCGGCTCCGTAGAGTCTGTATCAAGCGGCAGATTTTCGGCATGTCGAGCGCGCAGGAAGGATGGCCGCGGCGATTCGAACAAGCAGCGTTTCCAGACCCAACATTCCGGAGTAAAGATGCTGAAATTAAAGAAGATCCACATCCTCGGGTTCAAAAGCTTTTGCGACCGCACGGAACTGACCGTGGGGGGCGTGGGGATCGCCGTGGTGGTGGGACCAAACGGATGCGGAAAATCGAACATCCTCGACGGGTTGAGCTGGGTATTGGGCGAGCAGAGCGCTAAGAGCTTGCGCGGCACGCACATGCAGGATGTGATCTTTACCGGGGCGCGGGAACGCAAAGCGTTGGGCATGGCGGAAGTAACCCTGACCATGGTCGATCCGGAGGCATACGAGGGGCCGGAGCCGGTTGAGCCGGAGGTGGTGGTCGAGCCGGAAGGCCGAGAGGATTGGGACGAAGAGGAACTCCGGCGCACGCAGGCGGCCGAGGCCGAGGAAATTATCGCGGCTGAGCAGCCGGGGCAGGAGGCGCCGGGACAGGAAGAAGAGTCCGGAGAAAAGGCTCCCCGACCGGAAGGCGCGCCGACCGCGGCGTTTGAGCCGAGCACGATCCAGCCGCAGGCAGCCGCCGGGCCGCAGGGGGTGGTGCTTAAAATCCGGCGGCGAAAGTTTCATTCGACGCCGCGAAAAGGCGAAATTGTTATCACGCGCCGCCTGTTCCGGACGGGCGAAAGCGAGTATCTGCTCAACGGCAAGCTGTGCCGGCTGCGCGACATTCAAGACATCTTCATGGGCACGGGGCTGGGACCAGAGAGCTACGCGATCATCGGGCAGGAGCGAATTGGGCAACTGCTCAGCTCGAAGCCGTACGAGCGGCGAGCGATTATCGAAGAAGCGGCGGGGGTTACGCGCTTCAAGACAAAGAAGCGGCTGGCGGAGCTATGCCTGGAGAGCGCCAAACAGAATCTGGCGCGCGTGGATGACATTTTTGAAGAAGTTACGCGGCAGATGAACAGCCTGAAGCGGCAGGCGGCCAAGGCGGAGCGATTTGCGGCGGTGCGCGAGGAGCTGCGCGCGCGGTTGCGCGTGGTGCTGGCCAGCCGCATGGCGGCGATGGACGCCGAGCAGGCGCGCCTGGACGCGGAGAATGCGGCGCTGACCGAGCAGATCAACGCGTGGGCGGCGGAGATTACCACGAGCGAGGCAAACCAGCACACGCTGACCGAGCGTGGCTACGCCTTGGACGCCGAGGGCGAGGCGACGCGCAACCGGGCGAATGAAGCGGCTGTGGAGCTGGAGCGGGCTACGGCGCGGGAGCGTGGCAACACCGAGCGCATGGGCGAATTGGAGACGCGCATTGCCGCGGCGGGCGCGGAGCTGGAGCAGACGCAGACGCAATTGGCCGGGATCGCCGAGGAACGCGCGCAGCAGCGCAGTTTTTTGGAGACGGCGGCCGGCGAGGCGCGCGCTTTCCGGCAAATGGTGGAGGCGCGGCAACAGGAAGCGCGGTCGGCTGCCGATGAGGTTTTCGGCGCAGAGCGGGAGTTGGAAGTAAACCGCCGGCACGTCATGCACCTGCTGACGCTGACCGGCAACGCACGCAACCACATGGCGCAGGCGGAGGAGAGCCTGGCGGCGCTGGACCGCGAGGCAGAGCGGCTACACGCGGAGATGGGCCAGGCGCGCAACGAGCAGGAAAACCTGAGCGTGGAAACCGCGCGGGGACAAGAGCGATATGCGTCGGCGACCGAGGCGCTGCAGAGGCTGGAGGGCGAGATGGCGGGCCTGCGCGAGAGCCTGCAGGCGAAACGCGCTGCGGAAGCGACGCAACGGGCGCTCGCCAACCAACTGCGCGGGGAAGAGGCTGCAGCCGCGGGGCGGCGCGACTCGCTGCAGGCGTTGATCCGCAACCATGGCTACTCGACCGACACGGTGCGGAAGCTGCTGAAGCCGGGAGCGCTGGGCCACGGCATGGCGCCGGTAGGCACGCTGGCGGATTTTCTCGAGGTGAGCGGCGAGCACGAGAGGGTGGTGGACGAGTTTCTGCGCGAAGAGCTGAACTACGTGGTTGTAGAAAGCTGGGGGATTGCCGAAGAAGGCGTTCGGCTGCTTAAAACCAGCGACGGGCGCGCCACGTTTCTGATTCACAACAACGCGCAGGGGGAGCTCTTCGATCCGGGAACGGAGACCATCGAAGCGTCCGGCGTGCTGCCGCTGAGGGACGCCATCAAGGTCCTGAACGGCTTCGGGCGATCGCTTGAGGGGATTCTGCCCAAGCTGCGGCACGGTTATCTCGTCGAGCGCCCGGAGGCAGCGCAGCGCCTGGCGTCGCAGTATGCTTACGGCTATTTCCTGACCCCGGAGGGAGAGTGCTTCCACAACGCGACCGTAACCGGCGGCAAGCCGGCGAGCGAGGGCCCGCTGGCGCTGAAACGCGATTTGCGCGAGACGGAAAACCGGCTGGCCAAGCTCGAAGCGGGCGTGGCCCAGGCGGAGACGGAAGCGGGGGCGCTAACGCAGGCCATTGAAGAATTGACGACGCAACTCGAAGCGCAGGGAGCGGAGCGGCGGCAGGCGGAAACGGAAGCCGCGAACTTGGGCGCGACCCTGAAGCAGATGCAAGTTGAAGGGCAGCGTATTGAGCGGCGCCTGCAGGAGTGGGCGGCGCAGGCGACGCGCAACAAGGATGCGTGCGAGGCCAAGCGCCAGTCGATTGCGGCCAAGAGCGAAGAAACGGCGCGGCTGGAGGCTGAGCACGCGCAGGCGGAAGCCGGACTCGACGCGCTGCAGACGCAATTGGACGAGTTACGGCGGAAGCGGGAGGGGCTGCAACAGGAAGCAGCGCAGGTGACGGCAAAGCTGGCCGGTCTCGAGGAGCGGCGGCGCGGAGCAGAGGCAGCTTTCCAGCGAATTGACCGCCTGCACGCCGACCTGGAGCGGCGGGTGCTGGCTGTCGAAAGACAGCGGACCGAAGCGGCGGCGGAGCGCGAACAGCGCATGGCTGAGAACGCGGTGCTGGCAGAGAGGAAAGAACAGTTAGCCGAGGCGCGGGCCGGGGCATTGGCCGCGGCTCAGACTATTGCGGCGCAGGGCCAGGCGCTGCGGCAGGAGCTGGCGGAACTCGAAACCCAGTTGAAGGCCGCGCGGGCGGCATTGGACCAGTTGCGCGAAGATCGGGCCAGCCGCTCGAACGAATTGGCCAAACTGCACGCCGATCTCGAACACCTGGAGGCGAGCTGCCTAGCGGAAGTGAACGTCGAGGCACAGGTGCTGCGCGGCGATGCGGATCTGGCGCGCATGGTTGGCGATGAACTGGCGGCCGAAGAGGAGACGTGCCGTGAGTTGCGCCAGCGCCTCGAGCAGATGGGGCCGGTGAACATGATGGCGCTCGACGAGTACAAAGAGACGGCCGAGCGGCATGGCTTCCTCGACACCCAGCGCAAGGACCTGATCGAGTCGATCGAGAATACCCAGGAAACGATCAAGGAAATCGACCAGATTTCGCGGGCCAAATTCGACGAGGCGTTTGCACGGATCAACGAGAACTTCGGGAGGGTTTTTGCCGGGCTTTTCCAGGGCGGCCAAGCGTTCCTGCGCGTAACCGATGCGGAGAACCAGGCTGAGAGCGGATTGGAAATCGTCGTCTCGCCGCCGGGCAAGAAGTTGCAAAACGTGCTGCTGCTCTCGGGCGGCGAGAAGTCGCTCACCGCGCTAGCGCTGCTGGTGGCCATCTTCCAGTTCCGTCCCAGCCCCTTCTGCGCGCTTGACGAAGTGGATGCGGCCCTGGACGAGACCAACGTGGGCCGCTTTGCCGATCTGATGCGCACGCTGGGCCGGGAGACTCAGTTCCTGGTGGTGACGCACTCCAAGCGCATGATGCAGGCCGCGGATATGATCTACGGCGTGACCATGCAGGAGCCGGGGGTTTCGAAGATAGTAAGCGTGCGCTTGGGACGTCGCGAGGCGCAGCGGGCTACGGCGTAGGCGCAGTGCAGTTGCCCGCGCGCAATCTGTTTTGTGGAAGCTCGACGTCGCACCCGGCCAAGGTCTGCTCGGAAAAGTCGGCCCCCTCGGAGGGAATTGTCGATCTTCCAGTGATTCGTCTTTGAACCGAAATCGCGGATCTTCTGCGTTTTGCCCCACGTCATGACGGTGTCGAGGGGTGTTTTTGACACGCCCACGCCGAGTTGATAGCCTTCCTAAGGGCGCATCCGGCCGCAAGAGGGTGATTTCGCCCTCGCCAGCGTCCCCGTCGTCTAGCCCGGCCTAGGACACCGCCCTTTCACGGCGATAACACGGGTTCAAATCCCGTCGGGGACGCCAAATCAAATCTTCAACTTAGCGGAAACCCCTGAAATTCGCCGGGGACCAGTTTGGGGACCAGTTAAGTCGCCATGGCGAGGGCTTCCTGGCGCGCTTCCGGCCGTACCATCTCAACGACCTTGTGCTGCGCCTTCCGCTTGGCGGGCATCTGAGCCTGCGCGTACACATCCAGAGTCACCTTCGCCGATCCATGGCGCAGCAGTTCCTGCACAACCTTGACATCCTCTCCGTTGGCGTGGAGAAGGCTCGTGTAGGTGCGCCGGAAAGTGTGCCAGGAAACGCGCTTGTTGATGTCGAGCTCCCGGATGACGGGCTCGATGTGATAGCGCATGACGGTTTGCAGCCAAAGAGGCTGCTTCCCGCGGTTTTTGCCGGCACGGCGGCTGTTCGAAGCGAAGACCCAATCGGCAGGTTCGCGATAAGGAGTGACGCGATACCAGGCCAGCAGGTCTTGTGCTGTGAACTCGTCGATCGGGACGGGCTTTTGTGACGCCTCCGTCTTGCACCGTCCGACCACCTGATCCACAACAGAGCGCCGCACATCGATCAGAAGGTTCTCAAAATCGATGTCGCCCCACTGGATTCCGGAGAGCTCGCCGCGACGCAGCCCGGTCACCATGACGAGAAAGAGCAAGACTCTTTCGCGCAGCTGAAGCTTGGCGACAATGGCTTGCATCTCAGAGACCTCGAGGATGTCTGGGACGCGGACGCGCTTGGAACTCTGACGAACACCAGCACCTTTATTGGGGCCACTGATGGGATTGCGGTCAGCAAACCCCCAGCGGATCGCATGGTTGAACAGCACGCTCATCAGATTCCGAATCTTGGCCTTGCTGGCAGGCGCCAGAGGCTTCGATTCGCGCTCTGTCTCGACGAGTTGAGGCCGCTTTCGTTTGCGCGGTCTCTGTCGGATATTGCGCAACCACTCCTCGACCAGTGGAGCCCGGATCGCGGTGAGCTCTTCCTTTCCCCACCGCGGTTCGATCCAGGAGTTCAGGTAGGCTTCGTACCGATCGCGCGTAGACCAAGCCCTCCCGTCCTCGCCTTTGTCGACGAGTTCCTTCTCCCGAAAGTGGTCGATCAGTGCTTTCATTGTGATTCGGCTGACGGCGCCATCCTGGTTGGCACGCAGGACCAGCCGCCAGTTTCGGACAGCCTTTTCAGCTGCCTCCTCCGTTTTGTATTGATCAAGGGTGCCGACTTGCCGCTTTCTACGAACACGCCTGCCGTCCGTTGAGGTTTCCCACCAGCGGAAGATCCAAACCTGGGTTCCGCTGCCGTTAACTGACAGGCACAGACTTCCTTTTTGACTTCGCGCCTTCTTCATAGAGCCCTCCTTTCGATGGGGGCGCGAAGTGCATCGGTATTCAAAATGTACCGTAAAAGGTCGCAGAACGGCATGGCAGAGCTCACTTGTCGTCCGGTCCTTCTTGCCGTTTGGTGCGGAGCCATTCGGCCAGCTCGGAGCGAAGAAATCTCCAGTGTTTTCTTTTTCTACCGGTTACAGGGTGTGCGGGTATCCGGCCCTCGCGAGCGAATCGCTGGACGGTTGCCGGGTGGAGTTCAAGATAATCGCCAGCCTCGGAGGCATTGACAAAAACTTCCGCGCCTCCCAGAGCTTCGGCAGCAAACATTCGCGGGGGAATGTTGTCGTTCAACGCGAACTTGGGCATAAAGCCTCCAATGATGCCACGCACGTTCGACACTCTGCTTGTGGGGCATCTGGTGCGGAATGCGGGCGGAGAATGCAGAAACGTCTTCCCACCCTTCCACCGGATGTATGTGTAAAACAGGTCCGGAATTCGGTCAAATCAAGTCACAGCCGCCCTGTGGAGTGTTTCCTGTGGCCGCAATGAAGGCCGGCGAGCTTCACAGTTCAGCCTTCTTGGGAACGGTGGTACAAAGGGATCAGTCAATGAGCTGCGGGGCTAAGGTGATGAGCAACGAGTTCGATATGCAATCCGACTGGATCACCGAGCTGGGAAAAACGCGCAGTGACGAATATACGGAGAAGATTCTTGCCTTCGTTCAGGAGCTCGAAAAATTGGCTCCTGAACCCTTCCTGCCTCTGTTGACGGATCTTGCCTTGGCACGCACTCTGATTGTGCACCTGGTCATCCGCTACGGACCGGAACGAGGGATGGCCGAGGCGCGGGACGCTTTCGAAAGCACGTTGGAACAGATGAAACCGATGCTCGAAAGGATGAAATCTCGCAAAGGACTTCCCCCGCAATGAAGAGACTTATTCCCTCGCTTTTCCTGCTCCTGGCATTCGGCTTTGCAGTTGGAGAGTTTACGGGCTGCAAAGGGACTCCGCCACCGCCAACTGAACAAGATGCGATCGCGGTTTGGAAAAATATCTCGCAGGCTCCCCATCTGCGGGATCTCGTAGAGCTGAAAAAAACAAACGGTCAGATGGAAAAGGGCGACGGGTCCGAAACGTATGTCCTTTACTATCAGGCGACAGTGAAGGACCTCGTGCAACTAGGAAATCGAGCGCCAGGCACAATTGAAACTTACACCGGCAACTTTCCGTTCCAATGGACGGAAAAGGGATGGATGGGGCCGGACAACCACATATATCCAGTTCACTGAGAGCGGTCACCTTACTGACGCCCGTTTGACCGAATTCCAAATGCACCCTACGCTCTCCACACGTTAGAACGGTTGGGGAGTGCAAAGCGGATGTTTGCGTCACCATCAGAGACCCTCGCCGGACTGGAGAGCGCGGGCTACTTTACAGATATCAAGACGGCGACCGCTGTTTATCTGGCGGGCCGGATCAATCGTCCGGTTCTGCTCGAGGGACCGGCTGGCGCGGGAAAAACGGAACTCGCTCAATCTGTTGCGCGTGCCTACGGCGTATCTCTCCTCCGCCTGCAGTGCTATCAGGGCATCAACGAAGAAAAGGCCATCGGACAGTACGATCGAGGCCTCCAGGAACTCTACGTGCTCCTCATGAGCAGGACCGGCGGGGCACCCGACTGGGCGCAGATCAAGCGCGAGATCAGCGGCAGGTCGTTCTTCATGGCAGGTCCACTCCTTGAAGCAATCGAGCAGGAAAAGCGCTGCGTTCTTCTTATCGACGAAATCGACAAAGTGGACTACGCCTTCGAAGCGATGCTGTTGGAACTGCTTTCCGTGTGGACCTTGTCGATTCCCAAACTCGGCACCGTGCGCGCCACATCCATACCGCATGTGTTTCTTACTTCCAATCAGGAACGCCGGCTGGGCGATCCTCTTCGCCGGCGGAGTTTCTACCTTGTGGTCGAACACCCGAACGCCGAGCGCGAGGCGGCCATTGTGGCAGAGCGAACGCCGAAGGCGAGCGTGGCGACGCACCGATTCATCGCGGGGTTAGCCAAGAGTCTTCGCGCGTACACACTGGAGAAACCGCCTTCGATTTCGGAGATGAACGACGTCGCGATGGCCATGGAGCTGTTGCGAATCGACCGGATACTTCCCCAGCACAAGCAAATCATTCTGCCCCTAATTGCAAAGACGGAAGGCGACCGCAAGCGCCTTCTGATGAAAGAGGCGTTTGAGTCGATCGTCCGCATGGCTGGGAAGCACGCTGAACAGATCGCGAAGGAGGACGTCAGTGGATCTGAGATGGCTATTGCCGGAAGGGAAATCCCGAAGTGAAAAAGGTCAATTTCATGTTCGCGGCATCCGTCATGTGTGTACTGGCGCTCGAATGTCTCGGCGCACATGCGCAGAGCCCAGAAAACGTCTATTACGCCGATGCTTACGCAGACCACTACGGCGTGCCGCGCGCACTCGTTCACGCAATCATCGCGCAGGAATCAGCCTGGAACCCCCTGGCGATTTCAAAGAAGAATGCAGCGGGACTCATGCAACTGATGCCGGCGACCGCGGCGATGTATGGCGTCGGAAATCGGTTCTCCGTAATCGAAAACCTGGGAGGAGGCATTCAGTATTTGTCGGAACTATTGACCGCATTTCATGGCGACATGCGGCTTGCCGTTGCGGCTTATTACTGCGGTCCGAGTCACATCTTCCAAAAGGGCCTGGACTACCGCAATCCCGACGTCCTGGCTTATGTGGAAGCAGTCCGCACGCGCTACC